>NZ_LXEN01000117.1 GCF_001654855.1 Proteus myxofaciens ATCC 19692 | reverse complement strand
AAGCCAATAAATTTAAATCTATATACTTTTAAAACAAGTACTATTAAACTAGTTTAAATTGTTTTATTTATTTTATTATAAAAACAAACGCCTAACTAACTGAAATAAATATAATTATTTATTATTGTCTATAATGATTTATATTTAATTTAACATTTAGCACCTATTGGAATTATTTTTTATAATGATTTAGAATAAATATAAAATTTTGCAGATTGGTAATTTCTATCTGAATATTTAAAAATACTTATTCAAGCTAAATCATTTGATTTAAAGATATAATTTTTTCTACAATTTATTTATTATTGGTTACTGATATTATGAAAAAAGAAAATTCATTGAGGATAGAAACTGGATTATTCTTAAAAAGATCCAGAATAAGTAAATCTCTTACAGGTTTTGAATTGGCTAAAAAGTTAAATATAAGCCAACAGCAAATATCAAGATATGAACGAGGGCAAACGAGTATTAACATTGAAACATTAGATTTAATACTCAAAACATTAGATAAAGAATGGTCTGAATTTTTATTTGTTGTCATAGACAAATATACTGAGGACGCTTATGACTTTAAAGTGTTTAACTAGCGATCAAGTTATTTTAAATAAATTATTTTCTTTTAATTATTAATTAAGAAAATTTAAACATTTAATCAAGAAAATAAATTTTCACTATTTACACCTGCCTAAGATAGGTACAGTGCTTATTGTAGTTGTACCTATCTTAATGTTAATTTTATTTTATCATTTGTTTTTATTTCAAATCTAATTTAATACATTTACTGATGAATACTCATCTTCTTCTGTTACCTCTATATTAAAATGATAAATATAAATAATGGGTTGTGTTTTTACTAAAATATAAAAATAACCAATAACATCTGATAAACACTATTTATCCATTTTAGAAATATTTTATATATATATGATGGTTTAATGAGTACCTACCTCACATAATATAAAATTGCTTTTAAAGACCGTTGACGAAACAACCTACACCAGTAAATATACTGAATAATAATGAATTAAACAGCCATCAATATTTTTATTGATGGTACTTTTATCTTTTATGAGTCTCAATTTTTAGACCAAATAATAAAAATAACCAGAGGAAATTCATATGAGTCAGCAAAATACAGCAACTCATTTTTCAATTAATGAGATGAAATCATTACTTGAAACTATGCAAATCTATAAAAAATCAAACGCAGATAAAGGAATTACTCTAATTGCATACAGTGAAGAAGATGAAGCTGCTCACCTTTATCTTGCAAGCTTAATGAAAGAAGCAGGCTTAGAAGTTTATCGAGATGAGATAGGAACGCTCTATGCACGCTTACAAGGCCAAGATCCTACCCTTCCAGCTGTAGCAACTGGTTCACATCTTGATACAGTGCCACAAGGTGGTGCTTATGATGGTGCTTTAGGTGTGATTGCTGGGTTTTATGCTTTAATGCAATACAAACCTCAGCAACTTAAGCGCTCTCTAGAATTAATTGTTTTTAGAGCTGAAGAATCAAGCCGTTTCGGCTTTTCTTGTATTGGTAGCAAGGTTTTAACGGGAAAAATAGATAAAGCCCGTTGGATGCAGAATAAAGACGACGAAGGTAACCATTTTTTTGAAGTCCTTCATTCATTAGGTTATCAGCATAAAAACTTTGATACATGTTTACTAGATCCAAATCGTTATAGCGCCTTTGTTGAGCTTCATATTGAGCAAGGTAGACGTTTAGAGAATGACAAAAAAACAATCGGTATTGTAAATGGCATAGCGGCTCCAACGCGTTTTTCAGTCACTGTAAAAGGACACGCAGATCACTCTGGTGCTACACCGATGTATCAGCGTCAGGATGCATTAGTTGCTAGCGCAAGTATTATTACTGATATTAATCGTGGTGCTAATATAGAATCTGTTTATGGGACAGTAGGAACTGTTGGTAAACTGAATGTAATTCCTAATTCAATGAATGTAATACCAGGTGAGGTCAAATTCTTCGTTGATATTCGTGGTATAGATACTGAAAGTATTCAACGTGTAATACAACGTTTGCATAATAGCATTGAAAAAACAACCAAAGATTTAGACGTTAATATTGATATACAGCTAATATCAGAAGAACAGCCTGTAATATTAGATGACTCAATATGCCAGGTTATTGAGGATATTTGTCAGCAAAACAACATTAATTATATGACAATGCTTAGTGGCGCAGGTCATGACTCTATGAATATGGCGACACTTTATCCTACCGCTATGATATTTACTCCATCAGTTAAAGGAATTAGTCATCATCCTGATGAGTTTACAGAATTTAGTGATATTGCAATAGCCGCAGACTTACTTGCTAAAACATTAGGTAAATTAGCATCTCAATAACAGCTGACAATATTTTTAATAAAAAACCAAAAGGGATTATGAGATCTATAATTCCTTTTTTAATTAATTCATTAAATGCTCTAATACCATAGCACCAGCCCCTTGTGATACAATTTCGTAAGCATGACTTGCAGGATAAACTTGCGTTTTTATATTAGGAAAACAAGATAATTTATTATCAATAGTTTGTTTAACTATATTAAAAAAAGTAGATTTAGGGATCAACGTACCGCCACAAACAACTATCTCAGGTTGAACGAATAAAATTGTGCTAGCAATTGCTAATCCATAGTAATAAGCCGCTTCTTCTAATGCTTCAATACAGAGTGAATCCTTCATTTCAATCGCTTCAAAAATAGCGTGATATGTTATCTCCTGACTGTTCTCTACTAATGAAAGTAATAAAGAATTCTCGCCTAACTCTAATCTATTTATTACCCTTTTTTTAATAGAGTCTAATGAACAAAGTGTATTTAAGCACCCATAAGAACCACATTCACACTTAGGCCCTTTGACATCAATTGCCATATGACCAAAATAATTTGTAGTAGTAGACGTATCAGTAAGAAATTGATTATTTATTATCGCACAACCACGTACTTGAGTATCACAAGATGTAAATAAAAAGCGCTGTGTTTTTTGGCGATAATAAAGACGATATTCAGCTAAGGCAGCAAAATGGATGCCGCTCCCCACTGTCACATAAGTAGGAATTTCTTTACGTAATAACGCTTCTAGATTAGTAAATTCTTCATAAATTGACTTTGATTCTAAACGTTGCTCAATAACGTGTTCAATAGATACTCCTATTCCCAATACTTTTTGATAGCTAATATTATTATTAGAAAGTAGTTCATTGATTTGAGGTAACAGTTTTTCTGTCATTTTGCTTGCTGAAAGATAAGGTTCTGGAGCTATTTTCATTTTATCCAACATATTTAATTTTAAGTCCATTAAAATAATGGTTGAATAAACTTTGCTAAGCTCAATACCAATTAAATATACATCTTCTGTGTTAATGCTATATAAAATTGGTTTTCGTCCCCCTGTTGATTCACCTAATTCAGAAGTCGTAATTAATTTTAAAACATTCAACTCATCGACTAAGCGAGCACAAGTCGCTGGTTTCATTAGAGCAAGCTCTGTCAGTGTTTCTGTTTTCACAGGCCCATTTTCAGCAATTAATTTATAAAGGTTTTTTAATTTTAGTGCTTTTGAAGTTTTAGAAGATTGAAGTTCTTTTAAATTTTTCAATAGCATAGATAAGTCCTTTAATAAATAAAATCATACGAAAAATAAGCGTAGTGCTATCTTACTGTAAAAAAAGAAATAGTTCTTTAGTCTGAACAGACAATATGATCTTAATCTCAAAATGAGAATAAGTAGGTTGTTCATTTAAATTAATCAGGCAAAGTATTTTCAGTTATGAATTAAATATAGAGACTATTATACAGGAGAGAGCCATGCACCAGATTACAGATATCAATGTAGCAAAAGAATATATTCAATCTAAAACAACAGAAAAACCAACAATTGGTATTGTTTTAGGATCTGGCTTAGGCCCATTTGCAGATACATTAGAAGATGCAGTACATATTCCATATAACAGCATCCCACATTTTGCCGCTTCAGGTGCAGTAGGACATGCAAATGAACTTGTTATCGGAAAAATTGCAGGAAAAACAGTAGTTGCTATGAAAGGACGATTCCATTATTACGAAGGGTTTACGCTTGATCAAGTCACTTTCCCTATTCGTGTAATGAAAGCATTAGGAATTGAGAAATTAATTATTACAAATGCATGTGGTGCAGTAAATACAGACTTCGCACCTGGTGATCTCATGCTAATTACAGATCACATTAACCTCACAGCCAATAATCCATTAATAGGACCAAATAATCCTGAATTAGGTGTTCGTTTTCTTGATGTAAGTGAAGTTTATAATAAAGCAATGCGACAAGTGGTTATTGATATTGCAAAAGAACAGGATATTACATTACGCCAAGGTGTTTATGCATGGTGGACAGGTCCGACTTATGAAACTCCTGCTGAAATACGAATGATAAGAACATTAGGCGCTGATGCTGTAGGTATGTCTACAGTACCAGAAGCTTTAATTGCACGACATTCAGGTATCGACACTATTGGTATTTCATGCTTAACCAACATGGCGTGCGGTATTTTAGAACAACCTCTTAGCCATGATGAAGTGATTGAAACTGCTGAACGTGTAAAATCAACATTTTTAAATCTTATAACATCTGTTATTGCTCGTTTATAAATCCATATTAAATTAATCAACGAAAAGTGGAGCACAGATAGCTGCCTGTGGTCCACTAAAAATAATATTCCCAACAGTGGAGATTGTTATGGGTATAAAAATACAGCTCAAAGGTATGATGTTTATGCAATATTTCATCTGGGGAAGTTGGTTAATAACCCTAGGTGCTTATATGATGCAAACACTCCATTTTACAGGGATTGAGGTTGGATTAGTTTATGGTTCTAAAGGTATTGCAGCATTAATAATGCCTGGTTTACTAGGAATAATTGCAGATAAATTTATTCCCGCCAATAGACTCTATATTCTTTGTCACCTTATTTGTGCGATTGCCTTATTTTATGCAGCCTCGGTGACTGATGCCTCAATTATGTTTTGGGTTATGCTCATCAATGCAATGGCATTTATGCCAACAATCGCTCTTTCAAATTCTATTGGTTATTTCTGTTTAAACAAATATCAACTCGATTCAACAGCAAATTTCCCACCTATTCGGGTATTTGGTACTATAGGCTTTATCGTTGCAATGTGGTGCGTTAGCTTATTTAAATTAGAACTTAGTAATATTCAGCTCTATATTGCGTCATTTGCCTCTCTCTGTTTGGCATTATATTCATTCTGTTTACCTAAAATACCAACTATACAGCATAAAAAATCAACATCTTGGGCATCTCGCTTAGGATTAGATGCATTTGTTTTATTTAAAAAACCCGTTATGGCTGTTTTCTTTTTATTTGCAATGCTATTAGGTGCTGTATTACAAATTACAAATACCTTTGGTAGTCCATTTATTCATGATTTTGCTAAAAATCCAGAATTCGCAGATAGTTTAATCGTGCAGTACCCTTCTATTTTACTTTCTGTTTCACAAATGGCAGAAGTCGCGTTTATATTAGCAATACCTTTCTTTCTAAAACGTTTTGGTATCAAAAAGGTCATGTTAATTAGTATGATAGCATGGACATTACGTTTTGGTTTATTTGCATATGGTGATCCGTCACCCTGGGGTTTTGCATTATTGATGCTTTCAATGATTGTCTATGGCTGTGCTTTTGACTTCTTTAATATTTCAGGCTCAATTTATATTGAAAATGAAGTAAAACCTGAAATAAGAGCAAGTGCCCAAGGCCTCTTTATGACAATGGTTAATGGCGTGGGTGCATATGCGGGCTCGATATTAAGTGGTATGGTTGTCGATAAATTTACAATAGATGGCATAAAGGACTGGCATTCTATATGGTTAATTTTTGCCTCATATACGTTGATATTAGCAATTGTTTTTATCTTTGCGTTTAAAGAAAATAGAAATACAATTCATTCATAATAATATTTAATATTTTATTAAAAAATAGATAAAAATGATAATAAACAAATATAAAGTTTATTATCATTTTTTTATCTATTGCTTTCATAATGGCATGATATTTAACTATAATTTAAATAAAAACGACACTTACAAAAAAAAATTTATTAAACTGCATTTTTTTTGCAAGTCTAATTATTAGCTAACTATAGAATAAGCTTTCTTTTTAGTGAAAGATTAACCTATAGATACGAAAGAAATTTATTTTAATGATCTGAATTTTTATCTTGTTAAAATCTTTCCTTTTTAAAAATGAAATAAAAATAGATTACTAAGTAGAAAAATATTTTTATAAAGCCATTAATAAAAGATAACCTTATTATGAGTGAACATATTTATAAAACAAAAAATTTTAATGAAATAACAAATAAAATGCTCAAACATAGCATTGGTATAACATGGAAAAATTATAATCCACAAAAAAACACGACAGAATTAAAATTTAATTTTCCTGAATGGACAACCCTTAGAGATAATAAATATAAAACAATTACTACTTTTAATGAACAGCAAAAAGAAGTAGCAAGGGATATTCTTAAAGAAATTAGTTCTATTGCAAACATAGATTTTACGGAAACAGATGCTTACTCTGATTCACATTTAAAATTTGGATTATATAATAATGTAAATGAAACAGGAGGCTATTATAGCCCTTTAATTAGAGGTTTTGCACATTATTCCAATGCTAATTACAGATTAGATGAAAATAAGAAGATAAAAAGTGTATCAGATTATAGTTTACCAGGAAGGGTATGGATAAATAAATCAAAATGCAAAGAAATAGACTCGATAAGTATAGAGTTAGCAATCTATGACCGAGAAAATAAAAAATTAAAATACAATGACTCATTAATAAATAGAAATAAAAACATTAATGACAGAGAAACAAGTGAAATAAAATATAAAATAGATTATTTTAATCATTTATCTGATAATATTAATTATTCTTTAATATCAAATGGAAATTATTATTCTTTATATGAAAATATGAATAAGGATATTCATTTTAATAATGACGTGAATAATCCTAACGCATATATAGAAAAAAACAGTTATGAAGGCTCTTGTTTAAGTCATGAAATATTACATGCTTTGGGTATATCTCATACTTTTGTTTGGAACTATAGCCTTCCTTACTCACCTGAAAATAGCACTAAATATTCAATTATGGCTTATCACTATCCTAAATATGAAGATGCTGATTTAGGCCATTTAAGTCCTTCTACATTATTATTAACTGATATTTATATAATCCAGAAACTTTATGGTGCAAATATTCATACAAGAAAAGGTAATACAACTTATGGATTTAACGCAAATACTGAAAGTGATACTTTTCATTTAACTAATAATAAAAAACATTTTCAGATTTGCATTTGGGATGCCAGTGGTATTGATACTTTGGATTTCTCTCAATATTTAGAAAATCAAAAAATAAATCTTAATCAAGGTCAATTTTCTGATGTAGGAGGATTACGAGGTAATGTTTCTATTGCTTATGATACTGTTATTGAGCAAGCCATTGGAGGTTATGGTAATGATACGATAATAGGTAATGAAGCAGATAATTTTCTAGATGGACAAGATGGTAATGATTATCTTTATGGTGGTAGCGGTAGAGATATTTTATATGGCGGAAAAGGCAATGATATTCTTGACGGTGGCAAAGGTAATGACTGCCTTTACGATCTTTATGGTAATAATTGTCTATATGGCGGAGATGATAATGACCGTATAACATCTGGCTCTGGTATAGATACATTATATGGTGATAATGGAGACGACCATTTAGATCCTGGCTCTAACCATGATTTTCTTTATGGTGGGAGTGGTAAAGATACCTTTGCATTTATATTATCACCTTATAATTATGGTAATAATAAAATACAAGATTTTAACATCATAGAAGATAAATTATATTTTTATATATTTAAAAATAATAAAGTACAAAAATCAGATATTAAAATAACTGATAAATTTTCAGGAAAAACAAACGAAGCAGTATTAAATTATGATAGAACAGAAAATCAAACAATCATTAGCATTAATACTAGAGAAGATAAATTAATACCCAATCTGTTTATTACACTAAATGGATATTATTCCTCTGAA
Organism: Proteus myxofaciens ATCC 19692; assembly: GCF_001654855.1. Taxonomy (GTDB): domain Bacteria; phylum Pseudomonadota; class Gammaproteobacteria; order Enterobacterales; family Enterobacteriaceae; genus Proteus; species Proteus myxofaciens. The sequence goes on along the minus strand of NZ_LXEN01000117.1, from coordinate 9,690 downwards.
GATTTATTTTTATCATAGATAATTATTTTACTAAATATCTACCCCTATAAATATATAGGGGTGTTTTGGTTATATAAATATAACCTTTTACTATAAGAACAACATTATTATTATCATGTTAAAACAATAACTTGTCGTTATTTATATTTAATTTATAGAAATAGCATTATTTATAATTAATGTAAAAATATAAAATAACAATAAAAACAATAACCCACTGAAAAATATCAACAGTAAAGATAAATAAATCTTTATTTTCTCTAATAAATTATTTGGACTTAAAACACACTTCACTTCACAATTATTTAAAAAGTTATTTCCCCCTCTAGATTAATATTAATTTAAGCCTATGTTTATTACTTCTGATATTCATCAGAACAATAGTTTATGTATATTTAATCAAACTTAACCTAAATTTGATATCTGGAGGATATTACATGGGTTCTACTTTACTAAAAAAAGCTATTGGATTATCTAGCGCTTCTGACTTTCTAGATAAGAATGGCTTATTTTATAATTATAATGCCAATAGATTACCTTCTTTTGATTATGATAAAGCAGGTAAGCATATCGCTCGTGAAAATAAATCATGGAGTGGTTATGGTGAAAATCAAATGGGACAATCCGCGGAAGTGACATATTCATTTCCAACTTGGAGTCACATGCCAACAAATATATTTGGTGATAAAAACCCTTACCAATTTAACTTGCAACAAAAAGAACAAGCAAAATTCTCATTAAATTCTTGGGCTGATGTTGCAAATATTACATTTAAAGAAGTCGCTCCCAGAGATAATGCAGACATTCAATTTGGAAACATTAAAGATAAATATGGTAGTTTTCAAGCATATGCCACATTGCCTCATACCAAATTATATGGTGATTCTGGTCCTGATGTATCTGGTCAAGCTTGGTTTAGTGATTATAAATATGCAGGAAATACGACACCAGAATTAGGTAATTATGGCCGTTTGACATTAGTGCATGAAATAGGTCACACACTTGGTTTAATGCATCCTGGTGACTATAATGCAGGACAAAATGTACCTGGATATTTAAAATCTGATTACGCTGAAGATAGCCGCCAATATACTGTAATGAGTTATTGGGAAGAGTATGAAACAGGCGCATTTTTTGATGGTGTTTATGCTGGAGCTCCCCTTCTTCACGATATTTCCGCGATTCAATATCTTTATGGTGCTAACACTAGTGTTAGAACTGGAAATGATATTTACGGATTTAATTCAAATACAAATATTGATTATTTCACAGCAACAAGTAGCCACGATAAATTAATATTTTCTGTATGGGATAATGGCGGTTATGATACTTTTGATTTTTCAGGTTTTTATCAAAATCAAACTATCGATTTACGTGAAATGCATTATTCCAATGTTGGAGGATTAGTAAAAAATGTCTCCATAGCAAAAGGGGTTGTTATTGAAGAGGCTATTGGTGGATCTGGTAACGATATAATCATTGGTAATGATGCTGATAACTGGTTATCTGGTGGTGCTGGTAATGATATTATTTATGGTGGCGCGGGTAATGATCATATTTATGGTGGCGCGGGTCAAGATACATTATGGGGTGCTGGGCGAGATATAGCACAAGAAGAAAGTGGAAATAATACTTTCGTCTATAAAGATATATCAGATTCAACATTTGAATTTGCCGATATAATTATGGACTTTAAGACAGGCAAAGACAAAATCGATTTAACCGATTTAATAAAAAACACCTTCTATGATAACTCAATTAATTATGTTGACCAATTATCAGGTAAAGGGGGTGAATTAGCAATTAATTATAATGATATGAATGATATGAGTGAAGTTCTTATCAATGCTTATGGCCATTATAATCCTGAGTTCAAAATTGATATTGTAGGCGTTATTACTCCAAATGATTTTATAGTTTAAGTAGATAAAAAGTAGAGGAATAATATTCCTCTACTTTTATTCAATAAAGTTGTTTTTTTATATAAAAAAAATCCAAAAAAGATAAATTAGTGACTTTATTTTTATGTATACAATTAGCAAAACCATAGTAAGTTTGATTCGGGATTAATATAATGTCACTTAAAAATCAGAATAATGAAATAATCACAATTATAAAAGCCAGAAAGAATATTTTTATCTCTATAGGTTTTTTTACTGCACTCATTAATATATTAATGCTTGTTCCATCTATTTATATGCTACAAGTTTATGATAGGGTTCTTCCTTCTGGGAACGAAATGACATTATTAATGTTAACTCTTATTATGTGTGCACTTTTCATTTTTATGGGAGGATTAGAATATCTAAGAAGTATTATCGTTATTAGAATGAGCAATAAATTCGACTTGTCACTAAATTCAAGAATATATACAGCTGCTTATCAAGCAAAGTTAAATAAAACGGCAGATACAAATCCGACGCTTGCCCTAAATGATCTTATTACAATAAGGCAGTTTATTACGAGCCATGCTTTATTTGCCTTTTTCGATTTACCCTGGTTTCCAATCTATCTTATTGTCATTGCATTATTTAATCCATGGTTAGGTTTATTTGCATTTTGTAGCGCAGCTATTTTATTTTCTCTTGCTCTTATAAATGAATTTTTAGTTAAATCATCATTAAAAAATGCGAATAGCTTCGCCAATCAAGCGCAACTTATTCAGAATCATCATTTTGAACACCCCCAACCTGTTGAAGCGATGGGAATGCTAAACAACTTACGTAAACAATGGCAAAATTCCCATTTTAAGTATTTACAGGCACAGACAGAGGCAAGTGATAAAGCGGCAAGTATTAATGCAATAACTAAAGTCACAAGAATGGCTTTGCAATCATTAATGTTAGGTCTAGGTGGCTGGCTGGCTATTGATAATACAATTAGTCCTGGGATGATGATCGCGGGTTCAATATTATTAGGACGAACATTAGCGCCTATTGAGCAAGTTATTAATGTCTGGAAAAACTGGGATAGTAGTAAAGTAGCCTATAAAAGACTCGTAGAATTATTAAAAAATCATCCAATACAAGAAAAAAAAATATCACTACCTATGCCAGAAGGCCAATTATTAGTCGATATTTATCAAGCAGAATATCCACAAAGTAATCATACGTTATTAAGTAATATTCAATTTTCACTTAATCCTGGTGATGTCTTAGGTATTATTGGCCCAAGTGCTTCAGGAAAATCATCTTTAGCAAAATTTATTGTTGGTATATGGCCTGTAAAAAAAGGAATAGTTCGTCTCGATAATGCAGACATATTCCAATGGAATAAAGATGAAGTAGGCTCATCTATTGGCTACTTACCTCAAGAGATAGCCCTATTTCCAGGTTCTATCGCAGAAAATATTGCTCGTTTCTCAGATATTGATCCTGAAAAAATTATTCAAGCAGCCAAAATGGCAAATGTTCATGAAATGATTTTACGTTTTCCACATGGATATGAAACGATTATAGGTGTTCATGGTGAAGGTCTTTCTGGTGGGCAAAAACAACGGATTGCGTTAGCAAGAGCCCTATATGGGGACCCTACATTAATTGTTTTAGATGAACCTAATTCTAATTTAGATGATTTAGGCATCAAAGCGTTGTTAAATGCAATACAAATACTAAAACAAAATAAAAAAACGGTTATTTTAATCACACATCAAAAACAACTACTTTCTGTTACTAATAAACTACTCGTACTTGTTGATGGCAATAAAAAATTATTTGGTTCTACAACAGAAGTTATTGCTGAATTAAATAATCATTCAAATACAAATAACACCACTATTCCTTCAACAACACCTATTACGCAGAGTAATAGTTAATTATTTGGATATTGTTATGAAAATAAATATCATTAAAAACGAGAATGATTTTTCAGGGAAAATTGCAGATGACCCTAAAATGTTGCTCATAGTCGGTTGGAGTATCGTTTTATTAGGATTAATTATTTTTATTTTTTGGGCTGCTTTTGCACCTTTAGATAAAGGTATTGCAACAAATGGGAATGTATCAATATCTGGAAATAAAAAAAGTGTACAATCCTCGGTGGAAGGTATTGTTGCTAATATTTTCGTTAAGAACGGTGATAAAGTTATCGCAGGACAACCGCTAGTTCAATTAAATACAACTCAATCGACGGCTTTAGTAAAATCATTATCAGAGCAATATGATAATTTATTCATTACACAACAGCGATTATTAGCACAAATCAAAGCCAATAGTTCATTTTCAGTTTTACCTAAGGAAAAATATTTTACCTCTGAAGAAAATATAAATTATCTTATTTCACAGCAAAATAAATTACTCTATGAGAAAATAACTGAATTTAATAGCGAAATTAAAAGTTATCAAGCGATAATAGATGGTATTACGAATCGATTAGTTCATTTAAAAAAATCGTCTTACAATAAGAAGTTACAAATACATAGCTTACAAACTCAAATGACAGATCTTCATACATTAGCTGATGAAGGATATCTGCCACGACATCGTTATTTAGAAGTTGAACGAGAGCTATCTGAAAATAATAATCAGCTAAATGAAACCTTAGGGCAAATAACCACACTAGAAAAACAAGTCTTGGAATATAAGCAAAAAATAACTCAACGTAATGCTAATTTTTATCAATTAACCCGCAGTGAGTTAAATCAAATAGAATTACAGCTAAGTGAAACAAAAAAACAACTAACAATTGAAATAGATAATCTTGGCAAAAAGCAAATCATCGCTCCTATTTCAGGGACCGTGATGGAACAATCTATATTTACCCAAGGTGGTGTCGTTGGTATTGGTCAACGACTAATGGAAATTGTACCTGATGATCATCAGCTTATTATTGAAGCACGCTTAGCGCCACATTTAATAGACAAAGTTACTGTAGGCCTACCTGTAGAATTAATGTTTAGTGCTTTTAACCAAAATAAAACACCCAAAATTCCCGGCGAAGTGACACTTGTTTCTGCTGATAGATTAATTGATGAAAGAACTACAGAACCTTATTATCAAGTTCTTATTAATGTGAAAGATAATTCATTATTAGCCGATAACAAATTAAAAGCCGGTATGCCCGTTGATGTTTTTATTAATACAGGAGAACGATCCTTATTAAATTATTTATTTAAACCACTATTAGATAGAGTTCATACATCATTAACGGAAGAGTAATTATGTTAATAAAAAAATTTGTATCCATTTTATTAATATGGATGATCAGTATACCTGGATTTGCTATACCTCTTTCTGATCTCTATTTTTTGGCAATAAAAAATGATCCTACACTTAATGCAGCAGTAAAAGAACATGCTGCAGGTAAAGAGTATGAAAATATAGGTTTATCACAATTACTGCCGACTATTTATATGACTTATCAAAATAATCCGCGTAACTGGCAACGTAAAGCATATCCAATTAATACCTACCAAGGAAAAATTGAAGCAGTTGAATATCAAAACTATCAAAGTTATTCGATAAATACCATTGTTAGTCAGCCTCTATTTGATTATAGTGCATTTAGTGAATATAAAAGTTCTACACTTAAATCACTTTTATCTGATAGTCGTTATCAAGCTAAATTTTCAGATATGATGATAAGGCTAATCGATAATTATATTCAACTTTCTTATGTTCAGGATAAATTACAATTAAACCAATCTCAGCAAGATATTTATCAAAAGCAGCTGATTTCAAGCCAGCGTTTATTTGAGCTAGGGGAAGGTACTAAAACAGACATAGCAGAAATAGAAACGCGTTTATATTTAACTAAATCACAATATACTGATATTTTTCTGGAATTAGAAAAAAATCTTAATAAACTCAGTGCCATGATAGGTTCACAACTTTTTCCTCAACATATCTCTCAATTAAGTGATGATAAATTTGTTTTACAATCTCTCGTTCCTCTTGATTATGCTTCATGGGAGAAAAATGCAATTGCAGATAATATAAATATTCAAATTGCACGTCATGAAATAGCAATTGCAAAACAAGAAATTGAAAAAAATAGAGGGGAGTTTTTCCCTACTGTCCAATTTTATGCATCCTATTCTAATAGTAATTCAGAGAATAATAATACCGTTAATCAGAAATACCAATCTGCCAACATGGGAATTCATGTAAGCATGCCTTTATTTAATGGTGGAAAAACAACGGCATCAATGAGGCAATCTAGTGCAATGTATCAAATGAGTGCTTTTGAACGCGATGCGGTTATTCAAACGGTAACGCAAGAGTTACGTCATCAATATCAAATTTGTGCCACCAGCAATATCAAATTAACGGCTTATGAACAAGCTGTCACTTCGGCTAAATTGCAATTACATGCAACCCAAAAAAGCTTTAAAGGAGGACAAAGAACGATGATCGATGTCCTTAATGCCGAAGATTTGCTTTATCGCGCACAGCAAGATTTGATTAAAGCTAAATATGATTATATTCAGGCATGGGCTTTATTGCACCAATATACTAATACACTTGATATGGAAAAAATAAAAATAATAGAGAGATATTTTCAGTAGTGAAGTGCTATTTATGCCTCTTTTTTATCAATCTAATGATTTAGAGGACTAAACAATAAAAAAGCCCTATATTTTAATTCGATATAGGGCTTTTTCCATTTTTATTGCAATAATAAACGGTATTATTGCAATAAATAATAATTTGATATAAGCAACGACATTGCTACTTATTTTTGCTAACCAGCTTAATCACTTCTTCTTATTACCATACAGCGTTAATACGTGGTGAGTAAGTGCAATTGATGCTAGACCAATCATACATTCAGCTAAGAATATCAGCATGATTTCCTCCCATTTAACAGTGTATATTGTACGGGGAGAGGTTCCGTTAAAGTAAAGTGACTGTTCATATATGCTTAGTTAACTCCGTTTTGATAGACACAATTTAAACCTACCATTAAAAAGATAAAGTGCAAAATATATTTTCTATCAAACACAGTTTTTTAACTAAGATCACATAAAACAACACAAGAAATCAAAACCTCACAAAAGAAATCCTAGTTGGTTATATTTACAAGCTAAAATAATTTAGTTAACTCAATCAATTAAAGAAAACAAAGGTGAGATCTCCCTGCTTTTCTATGATAGGTTTTATTTCCAAACTACTGATTAGTTTTAAGATATCTTTTTTTTCTGGCCTAACCAAAATAATAGCAATGTCTTGATAATGGTTATCTTTGATAAAATTAATCAGCTGAGGAATGCTATAGTATTTATCTTTCACATCAGGATAAGCTAAACCATAAGCCAGTTCACCTTTACTTTCTGTTAAACGAATATCTGTACGTTTTAAAACCCATGCTAATGATGTCCCTATACCAATTTCATCAGTCAAAATATAAGATTTATCACTCAACTGATCATAATATTGGTTAATAACATTCTCTGGTGTGCTTTTACTCTCTACTTTATTAGGGATAGCAAATCCGATAATTAAACTAATCCCCACAGAACAAAATAGAGTTAAAAACTGTGTTTGTTTAAAATAGGAGCTTAATCCAATAACACTCCAGAACAGAAAACCAAATAATGCTAAAATAACTTTTAGATTTTCATCATTTTCATAGAGCGTAAAATGTTGAGAATAAAGAGAATAGATAATGATAGCCATTCCAATAACACCAAAACTAGTATTAATAATGGCATTTATTCTATGAATTTTTGTATTATTTGCTTGTTTTAGCTCCTCCATATAATAACCAATTATGATGGATAGTGGCACAAAACACGGTAGCATATATGTTAATAACTTACCGCTTGATGCTGAGAAAAAAGCAAAAAATAGCGAGAACCAAAGTAAGAAATACAGTGTTCCTTTATTTAAGGATAATGCTGATTTTAACGATCCAAATAAAAACCCTAACCAAGGTAAAATACCCAAAATAACGATGGGAAAATAAAACCAAAGTGGTTGCGCTCTTGCTGTATTTTTTTCAATAAAACGCTGAACATGTTCAACCCAGAAAAAATAATTCCAATAATCAGGCGCTTTTAATGCAACAGAAAGCACCCAAGGGCCTGCAACGATAATCAATGACAAAAGCGCTATAGGTGCATAGCAAAGTACTTCTTTAAGACGGGATAAACTAATTGCAGTTACAATAAAAACTAAAGCAGGTAAAACAACGGCAATAAATCCTTTAGTTAAAAATCCTAATGCAGAAAAAGCACCAACTAAAAAATAAGCCATTATTTTCGCTTTGGTCGTTTTAGCAAATAAGCCACTAATAAAAAATGACATTGAACCGGTAACAAAAAGAACAACAATAGGATCGAGTATATTATATGAGCCAATCGCTAAGACTAAAAATGAAGACAAATACACCATTAATGCATTAAAAGCGATATCACGATTATCCCAAACCAGCATCACTGAGCGATAAATAAAATATCCTGTTAATAGGGTTGAAGTAACAACAACAATGCGTACAGAAAAGTGTCCTTCACCTAATAACCATTGTGCAATACTATTAATCCAATAGCCTAACACGGGCTTTTCAAAATAACGTACATCAAGTAAATAAGGTACAGTCCAATTGCCTGACATCAACATTTCGCGACTAATTTCTGCATAACGTATTTCATCAGGTTGCCATAATAGTCTTGTTTCTAAAGGAATAAAGTAGGTTAAAAGTATAAAAAAGATCAACAAAAGCCATTTATATCTTTCTACAACACCAGTGCTCATATATTCCTCAAATGTTAGTGATAATGTTTATATTTATTGTGTATATAAAGTTAGATTCTATAGAAATAACAATCGCTCTTTATTAATTTCTACTTAAATATAACTTAAAAATCAAAGTTACTTAATAAAGTAAAAATAATTAAAAAACAATAAGATAAATCAAAAAAAACAAATCATAACTGATATGCAAATTTATTTTCATTATCAGGTATATAAATCTTTTTGAATAATAACTCAATCTATTCGAAAATATACCTTCATGTAATGAGAGAATAATAAATGCTAAGTGATTGCTTTAATTAAATTAAATATGTATTTTTATTCTTGTTTTAATAGCGAGTATATCACTATTTATTTACACTTGTATTTTTATAAGATAATGGGTTCTTTGTAATGGCTGCCTATAAAATAGTGCATTCTTTATGCTAACCTAATTAATACTCTGTTTTAGAGAGTGTATTTTTTCGTCAACATAAAAGGTAGAGATCATGTCAATTCTTGATGATTGGGCTGAACGCCATATTGAAAAAGCGTTGAATAAAGGAGAACTCTCTTCATTAAAAGGCGAAGGTAAACCTCTTGTTTTAGATGATAATAGCCATGTTCCTGAATCGCTAAGAGCAAGTTACCATCTTCTTAAGAATGCAGGTTTTTTACCTCCAGAAATGCAAGATAGGAAAGAAGCATTATCTCTAGCAGAAATCCTAAGTACCCTTTCAGATAAGGATGATAATAATGAACAGTTACAAAAACGTTTGGTATTGTTAGAACTCAAATTACAACAAGCTGGTATGGATACTCAATTTTTACATGCTGATTATACAACACAGATTAATGAAAAGTTGTTGAAATCAATAATAGAAATACAGAATGAAAATAATTAAGAATAATTTTTTTATTTAATATTCTCGCTAACTTTATAAAATGATTATATAAAATAAAAAGAAAAGACAAAGCTACCCTTGCCTTTTCTTGTTTATTTAACAAAAAGCATATT
>NZ_LXEN01000116.1 GCF_001654855.1 Proteus myxofaciens ATCC 19692 | reverse complement strand
GTTCTTTTCGTCTTATTTTTATTCTATTGCCGACTAATTCATTTACATTAATTTTAATAAGACGATGTTCCATCATCATATTTCACCTTTATATTATGGTAACGTTAATATTAATGCACCAGAGCCAGAAAAACGGCCAGGCTCAACGCGCCCATTAGTACGTAGAATTGAACTAACTTCTACTGTTGTTGCTCTGTCTTTTGCAACAGAGATTATTTCACCTTGTTCACCTGATTTACCATTTAAATATAAATTGGCATATAAACTGTTATTATTACGTAATGGAATACGATCGCTCACCATACCTGTTGCAACAACTTGTATTCTCATATCTTTATTACATGTCACTCGAATATTCTTTGCACGTCTTGCATTATTAAGCTCATCTTCATTAACATTGCCGTAATCAAGATCTACCGAGCCTTCAATAATTTGACAAGATCCAACAGGTGGCGGCGCAATACCACACGAAGATCCGGGTAACAATCGACCAGATGAGGCATAACCATATTGATTTGATTGGTAAAATAAACCGACACATTCTTGAAGAAGAGATGTATCAACTTTACGATGTACTGCAACATCAGGACCATAAGGCAATCCGCCTAGTTTTTTTAAAACAGCAGTACGTAATTGCTCCATAGTACGGTATTTATGTCCATTATCTAAAATAAACTTAGTCGCTACGCCACCCGATTGATCGGGCTGATGCCGGTGGTTAATCGTTATATAACACCGTTTCCAGCCATAACATGGATTTAATGCTGATGGAGGTTCAGGATCCCAACGTTGAATAATAAATGTATAATCAGCACCATCATAACCAACCTGTTTTGACTCTGTAATATAAGAAAAAATCGTCGCCATTGATGATGCTGAAAATAATAATGTTGCACTAAAAATAGACAATGCTAATAGTCGTTTCATAATAAACATAAAAGCCCCAAGTTCGTACTAATCATAATTCAGATGAAAGGTTGCAATGGCGTTAAAAGTCCCTCGCTTTATCGCTCTATTAGCAATAGCGGTGGGTTCTGCTTGTATAAATGCTTTAAATCTAAGAATTGAATCACCTGAAGTTAAGGCGATATCACTACTTTCTTGGTTAATTTTCAGTAAGCTTCCATCTGCATTTTCTAATCCGATCGCAATACCTGAAGCTTGGCTATTTGCATTAAGTGCAAGAAAGCCTTGCCCTGCCATAGCTTGATTTTCTTCGCCTTTAAAAGTCACCTTAACTTTGCTGTTAATAGATAGGTCGCATTCAGATAAATGTATCGCGAAATTTTGGCTCGTTGTTCTACCTGCCCCAATATAGAAGGTTTTATCGGGAATGTTACCAAAATCAATTTTGACTGTTTCATCACCTGGCTTAATAACACAAGGTTCTTCAACAAGTACGCCATGAAGACGCAAATTATTATCTATGCCATAAACAGGTGATAGCGCACTTAGCAACAATGCGGTACCACTCAAAGCAAAGAGTGCCAATGTCTTTAATTTCATTTTCACTCTCTCCTATTGATATTCAGCAAGTAATGTTGCAGTGACTTCAAATGGCCCTTCTTTTAACGTAGCCCCAGGTTTTTTTACAGGTACCGCTTTAATCACCGGTGGTTTATTCGGTGAAATAGTAAACTTTTCGTTTAAAGTAAAAGGTTGACCATCTCTTGTCATATGTATTGCTAAATCAGCCACATTAGTTTGTAATCCGGCATCATCAAATTGGCTTTTAGGGCCAATGATTGAAAGTCCTAAATCTGCTCCTTGCAAGCTATCTTCACACTTCAATGTGTAATTAACAGGTTGCGTATAATTAATGCCATCTACGCGATTAACCCCAACGTTATAACCAAAATCGACATCTATCACTCCGTTATCTTGGATAACACAAGGTGATGGAATGAGTAACGTGCCAAATAATTTTAAGTTAGGCTCATCAGCGTTGACTCCTAATGGCGATATAGCAAGTAGGATAAGCAGACAAATCTGTTTAAATTCGTTATACACAGTGACTCCTTACTGATATTCCATACGTAATGTTGCTGTTGCAGCAAAATCGCCACCCGTCAACGTGGTTGAATTATCTTTAACTGGTATCGCCTCAAGCACAGGGAAATCAGGGTAAGTAAAATTAATTTCTTGTCCTAAATTAAGCGCCTTGCTTTGATAAAGAAGACGCACGCCTAGTCCAGCAATATTGGTTGTTAACGCATTAGTATCAAAACCAGAACCATTGCCAACGACAGAAATTTTAAGTGCATTTACAGGCATATTTTTACATTCGGCGTTGTAATTAATTGGTTTTTTATAGTTCACACCATCAATTTTTGTGCTGAGGATATCCCCAAAATTCACTTCTACCATTTGCCCTTTATTAATGACACAAGGCGGTGGAGCAACCACATTTCCTGTAATATTTACAGGTACAAGCCCTGGTGTTATCAGGGTATCTTTAGCAACAGCAGTGGAACTCAGGACACCAGTAAATGTTGTCAGAATAAAAATCAACACTGCCTTGCTTGTGTTAAACTGCTGTTCCATAAACATAAATAGACCTATTAGTATCCTGTCGATGTTTCTGCAACCTTGCACTCGTTACCGCTACAACTAAATTTCAAACGAGGACGGCCACCATAATCATTGATGTAACTTAATACAGGTGATGCACCAAAAACCGACGCTTTTAAGTTGAGTGTGCCTTGTGCTTTAGGTGCAATCATCAGCGGTGTAAAACCTTCTAAGCTCTCTCCTTTTAACCCTGTTAAACCATCAACAATCGTGACAAAGTAAGGAGTTGGATTATTAACAATGTAATTATCGCCTTGCTTAGTTAAAGTGATTTTCTCTTGCCATGGGTTTGCTAAATCAGTTTGTGTTGCATAAATAGCTTTAGGGCGATAGAACAATTTAATGCGAGTTTGTAATGCAATTTGCAGTACATTAGGTTTATCACTACGAGGCGGAATTTCACGTAGATTAAAGTAAAAAACGCTTTCCCTATCTTGAGGTAGAGAGGCAATATCAGGTAGCGATTGCACTTTTATTTGGCTTTTATCACCGGGTTCTACACGTTGAATAGGAGGCAAAATAACGAGTGGATTTTCGATTTTCTCCCCTTGTTCATTTTCCATCCATCCTTGTGCTAAATAAGGTAATTCTTTATTCTGATTGCTAATATTAAGACTCACAGATTTATCTGCGCCATTAAAAATGACACGAGTTCTATCTAATGCAATCGCGGCAATTGCCTGTTGAGTTAAAACCATTCCAGTCAATAAGGTTGTTGCTACAATGAATGAGCGCTTTGCTAACATCATCTTTAATTACTCTTTTAGCTGTAAGTGATTTAATGTTTATTTTTCAACCTTAATATCGCACTTAATTCTGAGTTAATTGAGGTTGAATCAATCGTTCAGTTCTTCCTTCTTGCGGTACTGTTGGTGCTATTGCGGAAGACGTTGCACCATCGCATGCCAATAATAACGAGGTGACAAATTGCGCTTGTGGCAATTTTGGTACTCGTAACGTGCATTGCTCTTGACCATTCCAACGTACTTTTAAAATATCGCCAGAATTAATACCACTTAGATAAACATTCCCCCCATCATTAATAATTCCCAATTCTCGACCTTTTTCTGTCGTTACACTGGCACCAAATGGTGGAGAAGAGCCATCAGGCAAGCGCACTGTAGCCATCGCTTTTTGTCCTGATATAACATCAAATTGTCGATAACCGATTGCGCCTTCTGTCAATGTAAGTTGCTGGATTGAACGCAGTGCCTCAACGTTGTCAGGAAGTTGATCTAAGGCTATCGAAGCACTATCTCGATAGTAATTATTAATATCTGGGATAACGGCTTTACCAAAATAGTTAGTACGTGAAATTGCACCTAAGCTTTTAACGGGAACATCTGCAACACCATTGGTATCGACTAATAAACGAGCACCACCAGGGAGGCTTGTTCGATGGAATGCACCACCTTTAGGCGTTAATGTCGCACCACCTTGGAATGCTAAAGAAGCTGATGTGTATTCATCATTTATATGGCTAGCAGATGCGGTAACCAGCGCAGAATCACCATAGTGCGTGAAGTAGGCATCAGCAGATGCACGACCTCGGCTACTTAAACCAGCACCTAAACGATAGTTATTGTTATCATCAAGGCGGTCGAAATAACTGACATTATGTGAATTACCACCTTTATTAATGACAGTGTTATAGCTGATAGTGGCGCGATCACTCCATGGCATGGAGATATTGACATAAACACCATTATCATTACTGCCATTAAATTTATTGCGATAGGCTGATAAATTAAAACTGATATTTTTAAATCGCCCAATATCCATATATTTAGATAATGAAAGATTGTAATAATCGTTATTCGGCTTATTCCAATAAGTTTGATGATTGTAATTTATATAGGCACTCATTCCCCAATCTGGGAATTGTTTACTCACTGTAATGGTATAAAGTTCTTTATTACTATCTTGTATACCATTGCGATAACGTCTCTCTAAATATTGGTCCATACTCATAAAATCACGATCTGAGAATCGATAGCCAGCAAAAGTAACTTGACCATTAATTGCTTCAAAACGTTTAGAATAACTTAGTCGATAAGAACCACCGTTATAGCGTTTATCATCATTTGGAATTTTTGCCCATGAGTGCGTAGCATCAAAAGAAAGCGCACCTAAAAACATTAAATCTCGTCCAATACCTAATGATGCAGAGTTATAATCGCCAGCGACTAAGGAACCACCATAAAGTGACCAGCCATTGCTCACACCCCATGAAAATTCACCCATACCAAAGACAGGCCCTTCTGATCTATGGTTGATATTAGAAGGCTTACCTGCTGAGAATTTATATTGAACTCGTCCTGGTCTTGTTAGATACGGAATACTTGCTGTATCCATTTGATATTCTTGAACAGAGCCATCTTGCTCTTCAACACGGATATCAAGCTTTCCATTTACTGCATCATTCATATCCTGGATACGAAAAGGGCCTGGCGCGACTTGTGTTTCATAAAGAACACGGCCTTGCTGACTGACTGTCACTTTAGCATTTGTCTTTGCTACCCCTGTGATTTCAGGCGCATAGCCTCGTAAATTAGGGGGTAACATTTGGTCATCAGTCAGTAAACTAACGCCTGTGAAACGGAAATTATCAAAAATATCAGAGCGAGAATAGGTTTCACCCATGATAAGACGAGCACCTAACTGCGTTATTGCGCGATAAAGATAATATTGGCTCCAATCCCAGTTGTTTTTAGTGCTGTTGAATACACCTGTTGTGTGCTCGTAATTGGCTTGCCAATCAGCGCGAAAACGCCAAACACCTAAATTTGCGCCAGCTGTACCATTACCTGTGACTTGTTGACGCTGTTTTCCACCTGATGGACTGTGTACGTTTGCATTAACGTTATAGTCGAAAATAAGTCCTGCTATCCCTTCATCCCAGCGAGAAGGCGGATCCCAATCAGGTGTTGAATATTCAACATAGGCTTGAGGTATGGTTATAAGAAAACTACCACTACCTAAGTTTGTGCTGGTTGTCATACCTGGTAATGAGGCTTCATTAAGGCATGCGCCATTATTATTCCATTCTATTTTTTTAAGCCATTCTGGCTTTAAAGCAAATTGTTTGACCAATTCAGAGGGGATGCACGGAACACTTTCTTTAGGATCATCTTTAGGTACAATATAATTAATATTGTACATTTCGCTTAATTCATTGTTATTAATTCTAACAATAAATTCATATTTCCCTGGCATAATATAGCCAGAGCGAGAGAAATCTGATAAATCAATATTTTGTTTATCTTTTAAATCAAGAATATCAGAATTAAATTCAATATCGCTGGCAGCGAAAGCCATATTATATATACCAGCCATTCCAATAATAGTTAAATAGATAAATGCGGCAACAGGTCGAATAGAGTATTGCTTGTTTTTATTTTCCACTTGTATATCAGTGGGCTTGAATAATTTAGCCATAAATAACCTAACCCAGTCCATTTAATAATATTCGAGCTTAAAGCGTAGAGGCGCTTGGTAATTACCTGCTCGTGGAATATCATTGTTTTTGATTATCCTTGCCTGATAAAGAAGAGATAACGTATTAGTATCAATATCAACAGGAGGCAGTGGTTTCCCTGGTGTTGCTAATCTTCCATAACGATCAGCGATGGCTAAAGAAGCACCTTTAGCATCGCCTGAAAGCCGAAAATATCCGTTTTGAGCTTGCCCATCAAAAGTGGCAATAAAGCGAGGTTGCTTTGCAGCAGTTCCTTTTTTGTCAATAAGGGTGCATTGCGCCAATCGAATAGAGAAATACTCAATAGGCCCTTGCCCATCAACAACTAAGCTAGGAATAGATAATGTACTGAGTGAAATAACTTGGTCACGACTTCCTGCTGATATTGTGCATGTTGGCTCTAAAATAGTACCTTGAAGATTTAGATGACCAAATCGCTGATGCATTTTTCTATCTTGTTTTATATCAGTAAGCGCCATAACGTGTTCTGTGCATAAACCTAGAGCAACAGATAGCCACAATGACATCATTTTGCGATTCATTTATTTCGACTCCATTAGCGTAAAATAGAGGTATAAATCAGAGAGATAAAGCTCTGTATATCCATATACAGAGCTCAGATTTACTATTATTGGTAAGATAATGCGAACGTTGCGATCGCGGTGAAGTCACCAGGAACAGCGGCTTCTGTTGCAGAACCTTGTAGATAAGCTGCAAAGTTCAGGTCGTTATTACCATCAACTAAAGTTTGTGGAGCACTTGCCTCACCTAATTTAATTGGAGTACCACCAGCGTTTGTGATAACAACGGCTGCATTTTTAGCAATACCTTCGATACCTAAAGCGCCTTCTTTAATTTCTGGAGCTTCAGCACCTGTAAATGTCGTTTTAACTGTTTTATAAGTTTCAGTTGAACATTGTAATAGCTTAATTTTGAATGCATTAGAGTTACTACGGCCACCATCTTTAAGAGCCGTTGTAGATACCTGACCTAATGGAATACGTTGATTATCTGAATTTGGATCAATTGAGCATGGTGCATCAATGATTGAGCCATAAAATTCGATAGTACCGCGACCTTGGTCAGCAGCGAATGTAGAACCTGCAACAACAGTTAAGCCTAAACCTAGAACTAAACCTAATTTATTTAATTTCATCTTTATGTTTCCTAAAATATAAGTACTAACGAAGGTATTAAAATAATAATATTCAACGGATTTAAATAATCCAAATCAAGCGATTAAATAATTCACAATGAATGACACACTTAATGTGTTTCTATATTTTGACATGCCAATCCTCACAGATTTAATAATTAATTATAAAACTGAAGCGCAAAAATTAATTTTTAAATTAGATAAGTCAGTCATATCAAGTTGGACTTATTATTCTCTGCGATCTTATTTAAGTCAAACCTGACAAAATTAATTAAATATATTTCCATTAATTTACTGATATTAAGTGTATTTTTTACATTTCAATACGAAATATCACTTTGCATAAAATGAGTAATCAGAATTTAACACCTTAAATGCATTCACATGCTGGATTTTTTAGGTTTTAAAATCTATCTTCTTTAAATTTAAAGTTTAATATACTGATAGTCTTTTTTAGAATAAGAGTGAAAAAGGACAATTTGTAATTTTTTGTTTAAATATTTAATTCAATATTAACAAAAATATCATACCAATAACGCAATTAAAGTATAAATTATTGATTTAAAATAAAAATAAGAAAAGCAAATATGTTAATTTTTATGTCCTTATAAATAACAACTTATTTAAAAAAAATCTTTTTATTCATTTATCATACTCAATAATAGAATTCACTTATTAACAAAATAATAAAAAAAAACCACATAACTTAATGATATAAAAGATTTTTATTTTATTTACATCTAAATATAGTTTCTTGGTTTATTAATTATAAACTGAAAAGACATAAAAACAAATTAACAAATTGATTTATAACGATTTTTATATTTTCATAATAAATTCAGACATCAATAAAAGTGTAATTTAACATTTTTTATATAGGTATTTATACGTAAGAAAAAATAATCATAAAAAGAGTGTTTTTAATAATTAGATTTTCACTCTAAAAATTAGGTTAAATATTAACTAGTTGATAATAAGGAAAAGAAATCCAAAAAATGAGTATTATTATTAATTAAAAAAAGTATGTGTTAGAACCATTAATTTAAAAATTAACAATTAATTTAAATAAATTTTTTAATGTATTTATTGAATAGTATTATCAATCGACATTTCATTTATCAT
>NZ_LXEN01000115.1 GCF_001654855.1 Proteus myxofaciens ATCC 19692 | reverse complement strand
TGAGAAAAGATGATCTTGTTACGACGATACCTTCTTGGCAATTAAGTCACTATTTATTCATTTTTCTTTTCTTTAAAAAAAATGAAATAAAAAAAATATGCTCATCGAAATCGATAAACATACTGAGCCAAATTAGGCTTTTAAGAACATTCTTATTCGAAGTCTATTCGCTTTAATCGTGATGCAAAGTCATATTACTTTTATTTACAACATCACCACATGTATTACTGCGAGGTCATTTTCGTGAATTAACCACAAGCGCATGACAACACTTGCAGATAAAGGACACATTAGATTATCTCTGGTAGAAGAAGAAATAGATCGTTTAAAACAAAGTTGACGATATTCAGTATCATTGTTATTTGATTCTTCAACACTTGATCTTTTCAGTCTAAGTCAGCTTAATAGAGTCATTAAAATAGGCCAATCCCCAACACTTTAACAAGCCGATCGAAAATTTTTGCAGTTTCAAAATAAATGAAAAAAGCCTATTGATACCGATCGACTACGTAAATATCTAGCAAAATTTGATTTAAATTGGGATAAAATTCACGATGGAGAATAATTGTTCAATATGGAGCTTACTTTTTTAGGTACGAATGCCGGTGTTCCTTCTAAAGAACGCAACGTCACCAGTATGGTGATTGATTTACAAAATAAACAAAAAAGTATGTGGATGTTTGATTGTGGTGAAGCAACACAACACCAAATTTTGCACACACGTATAAAAGTGTCGCGTATTAATAAAATTTTTATTACACATTTACATGGCGATCATGTATTTGGTTTGCCAGGATTACTCTGTAGTCGTTCAATGGGTGGAACTGAAACACGATTAACAATATATGGCCCCAAAGGAATAAAGCGTTTTATTGAAACTACTCTTTCACTTAGTGGCTCTTATCTTACTTATCCATTAGATATTGTAGAAATAGAAGAAGCGAGTTTTCTATTTAAAGAAGAAGGAATCAAAGTCAGTTGTCAGCCACTCTCTCACCCAGTGTTCTGTTTGGGTTATCGATTAGAAGAAGAAAACCGTGCTGGTAAATTAGATGCAGAAAAGCTGAAAACAGAAAATATCCCAGCAGGCCCTTGGTTACAGTCATTAAAGCTAGGCGAAAAAGTTACATTACCTGATGGTAGAGAAATAAATGGCCAAGATTATGTTGGTCCTAAAATTAAAGGTTGTCATATTGCTATTTTTGGTGATACACAACCTACGCCTAACGCCTTAATATTAGCAAAAGACGCAGATGTTATTGTACATGAAGCAACCTTTAAACATGATATGGCAGAACAAGCAAATAGCCGTGGGCATTCAACAACAGTCCAAGCAGCACAACTAGCAAAAGAAGCCAATGTAAATAAACTGATTATTACGCATATTAGTAGCCGTTATTTACTTGAAGATGCTGAAGAATTACTTGCAGAAAGTCGTCAAGTTTTTAATAACACTGAATTAGCCAGTGATTTTACTGTATTTAAATTGTGATAACTTTTATTACACACTGTTTTTATTAAGTATAAATAGAAAAAAGCGCTATAAGCTGATAATTATCATTTATAGCTTTTAGCGCCTTTATCATTCATTAATACATAGCTTATGCTGGCTGGCTTTCTGCCTTATTAACTGTTGTTTTTATTTTCTTTATTTTGCCATCTTGCAAAATAAAGTTAACCTTACCATCCCAAAATTCGGCTAAAAAAACATCTTCTGGTTTTTCAATATGTTGCTTTTCCATTTCAGATTTTAGCCACGTTTCATCTTTTTCGATTTGTTCTAATGCGGAACCTAAAATAGCGCCATCACTCATAACAATTAAAGAAGGCATTTGTGCACCATCACAAACAACGGTTATTTGTCCATCAGGTTCTATCTGTGCATAACTAATTTCTTGAAAAGAATGAATACCTTGAGCATGAAGTCGAGAGGTTATATTAAGGATATCTATTTTATTTTTTTTCTCCGTTATATTCTCCATAATAAATTGACCTTTCTTTATTATAGGAATGGGATTACCTATTGTTACGGAGCGAAAGAAATTAAATTTTTTACTTATATAGTTAAGAAGAGATATGAAAATCACACCAATCAGAAAGACTGTAATGTATTGGTATAGAGGGATAGCATCCGTATATATAACACCTCCCATTATCCCACCTAAGACAAAATTACCAATAAAATCAATAGGTGTTAATTGAGAAAGCTGTGTTTTCCCTGACAAATTCATATGAACTAATATAATCGTAAAACCGATGATAAATTTAATAACGACTAAAAAATAATATTCCATTTGCGTCTCACATCTCTGACAATCTGATTATATTGTATTAGGATAGATATTATAAAACAGAAAAATCTATATTGATAAATCTCCCCATTAATTTATCTTATCTGCCTAAGTTTTATTTTGACGTTGAATAATGACTTAATATACTTTTAGGGTTGTTGATTTTAAGACAATCACTATACTCAATAAAGGGAATTACTTGTAACATTCTACTGTTAACTCAATCAAGTCTCGTATAATTACTTAATTAAATGAGATATGACCAAATTGGTGTGGATACATACTTTGGAGAGAAAAATGAATAAAAAATTACTTGCTTCGTTAATTCTAGCTGGTCTTGTTGCTGTTACTGCGGGTTGTGATGATGCTTCTAAAAAGGCCGATGATGGCATTGATAAAGCGAAAGAAACGGCTACTCAAGTAAGTGAAACAACGAAAGACAAAGCAAATGAGTTAACTGAACAAGCAAAAGATAAAGCAGCTGAGCTCAAAAAAGATGCAGCTGAAAAATCAGATGAAATTTCAGATAAAGCTAAAGAACTGAAAGACAAAGCTGACCAAAAAGTCGATGAGTTCAAAAAAGATGCATCTGAAAAGTCAGATGAACTTTCAGATCAAGCTAAAGAGCTGAAAGAAAAAGCTGAGCAAAAAGCAAGTGACTTAAAAACTCAAGCAGATGAAAAAGCGGATGCATATAAAGAAAGCGCATCCCAAAAAGCTGATGAACTAAAAAGTGCAGCTTCTGCTAAATCAGATGAAATTAAACAAAGTTTTAATTCTCAAAGTGACAAATTATCAGACAAAGCATCATCTCTTAAAGAAGATGCTAATAAAAAAGCCGATAGCTTAAACAAAGATGCAAGCAACAAAGCTGATCAGTTAAAAGCGGATGCATCAAAAGCCGGCGATGATGTAAAACAGCACGCTCAAGAGACTGAGAAAAAAGCATTAGATAAAGCTGATGATTTGAATAATCAAGCTAAACAAAAGATTGATAATCTAAAATCTGAAAATAAATAACCACATTTCAGTATTTTTGATAAAACAGAAGCCAGTAATTTTTACTGGCTTTTTTTTGTGCTAAATTTGTATAAAAAAGACAAGGCTTGAACGATTAAGCAAAAAATGCAACTATAATCGGCCTTTTTTAACAGGAGAAACCTATTAAACTGAAAAAATGATTGTTTGATACGAGTAATAAACTGATTTTATTTTGATTTTTTATCAAAGATAGTAAAAATACTAATATTTATGCACTTTTAAAAGACATCTATTACTTTGATGTTTTATTCAAATTATCTTATTAACTTTTCCTCACTGGTTTTAACGAAAAGACCAGCAATTCGTTTGAGTTTTGAAAATCATTTCAAAGGAAAAGAACACAAATAGGTTAGCTATGAGTCAACAAAATGAAATAACACCAAACAAACCTAGGATGAAAATTAATCCTCCTGTATTTTATACGTCAGCGATATTAATTTTAATTGTTGTCGGTTTTTCAGCGTTATTTCCTGATCTCGCTAATGAAAAACTAGGCCATCTTCAAGAAAATCTTTTCACTAACGCTAGCTGGTTTTATATCCTAGCAGTAGCACTTATCTTAATAAGTGTCACTTATTTAGGGCTTTCTCGATTTGGACAAATCAAATTAGGCCCTGATCATGCACGTCCTAACTTTAGTTATTTTGCTTGGTTTGCAATGCTTTTCTCAGCAGGTATGGGAATTGGCTTGATGTTTTTTGGTGTTGCAGAACCTGTAATGCACTATCTAATGCCACCAACAGGTGATGCTCAAACGATAGAAGCCGCCAAAGAAGCAATGCGATTGACCTTTTTCCATTGGGGATTACATGCATGGGCCATTTATGCCATTGTCGCATTAATTTTAGCTTTCTTTTCATATCGCCATGGTTTACCTCTAACATTACGTTCAGCACTTTATCCCATTATTGGTGATCGTATTTATGGGCCAATTGGTCATGCTGTTGATATTTTTGCTGTCATGGGTACCGTTTTTGGTGTTGCAACTTCTCTTGGATTTGGCGTATTACAAGTTAATGCTGGACTGAATCATCTTTTCGGTTTACCAATGACGCCAATGATCCAAGTCGTTCTGATTGTCGTCATTATGTGCCTTGCCACTATTTCTGTTGTTTCAGGATTAGAAAAAGGAATACGCTTCTTATCAGAATTAAATTTAGGCTTAGCCGTTTTACTTCTTTTACTTGTTTTATTGTTAGGCCCTACCGTTCTCATTTTAAAGTCATTTGTTGAAAACACAGGTGGATATCTCTCTGAAATAGTGAGTAAAACCTTTAATCTTTACGCTTATGAGCCTAAGTCGAGCGATTGGCTTGGTGGTTGGACGCTTCTATATTGGGGATGGTGGCTTTCATGGTCTCCTTTTGTGGGGATGTTTATTGCCCGTATTTCTAGAGGACGTACTATTCGTGAGTTTGTGATAGGCGTACTTTTTGTACCAGCAGGTTTTACATTAATTTGGATGACCGTTTTCGGCAACACCGCAATTTATCTGATTAAAGATAAAGGCGCTGAAATGTTAGCCAATGTCGTTCAACAAGATGTATCATTAGCTCTGTTTGAATTCTTAAATTACTTTCCTTTCTCATCAGTGCTTTCATTCTTTGCCATGTTGATGGTTATTGTCTTTTTCGTGACATCAGCGGATTCAGGTGCCATGGTTGTTGATACATTAGCCTCTGGTGGTGATAGTGATACTCCTGTTTGGCAACGTATTTTCTGGGCTGCATTAATGGGAATCTCAGCTATTACACTATTATTAGCAGGTGGATTAAGCGCACTACAAACGGTGACTATTGCCAGTGCCTTGCCATTTTCAATGGTATTGCTAGCTTCTATTTATGGTTTAATTAAAGCGTTACGAGTTGATGCATATAAACGAGATAGCCAGCAACAAACAACCATTGCGCCAACCGCAAGCCGTAATCCTATACCTTGGCAACGTCGTTTAAGAAATATTGCTTATTTTCCAAAACGTTCTCATGTTAAGCGTTTTATAGAAGAGGTAATCCGTCCTTCTATGGAGATGGTTTCAGAAGAATTAAGTAAGCAGGCTATTCAATGCCATATACATAATGAAGCTGAAGATAGAATTGGCTTTGAGGTTGATTTAGGCGAAGATATGAATTTCTTCTATGAAGTTCGTTTACGCTTTTATACTCAACCCGCGTTTGCCTTAGTAGGATTAAGCGATGAAGAAAAGGATGAAGAGCATAAATATTATCGTGCTGAAATTCATTTAAAAGAAGGTGGTCAAGATTATGATGTGATGGGATGGACAAAAGAACAAGTTATCCACGACATTCTTGATCAGTATGAAAAACATATTCATTTCTTGCACGTATTAGGAAAACAGTAACCAGTATTTATCTTTATCTAAAAAGAGATGATAGGAAACTATCATCTCTTTTTGTTTATATCATAACAATCTTTGAATTTTTGATATTTCTTTTTTGTCTGTTATTGCATAGATTTTTTCGTTTGTTTTCCTAAAGAAGCTTTACTTTCAGGTGATAAAACGATTAATTCTTTCAACAAGGCAGATAAGCGTTGTAAATTTTCAGTTGAAAACTGCTGCTCTAAAAGTTGATAACCTTCTTCAATTTTAGGCTGTATCTCTTCATATAGAGCTTGGCCATTTGCAGAAAGAGAAACAAAGAGTTTTCGTTGATCACTTACTGGCTTTAATCGACAAATTAAGTCGTCTCTTTCCATTCTAATCAAAATCCCCGTTAAACTAGGGCGAAGGATACACACTTTCTGCGCTAATTCATGGAAATCGATAGAACGCTTATCTACAAGCACACGAATAATCCGCCATTGTTGTTCTGTCAGATTATGCTCTTTGAGGATCGGACGAAAAAAACCCATCGCCGATTCTCTAGCTTGTAATAGCGCGATAGTTAATGATTCATGCATAGTCAAAAAGCTCTTGTTATAGGTGTTATAAATGAAATTTATGTTTTATAGAAATAAATTTTGGAGAAATACAGCAATTTAGATTTCGTTGAATACTCAACGCTTCTTATCAAGAATAGACTGTTTGTTACAATTATTGATATTATCAAATAATTAATACTGACTCAATTTTTGCAATTTTATCCTGTGTTTCTCTATTTTTTTAGGCATTTCATTAAGTAACACTACCTATCATCCTCAACACCTAGATTGCTTATTTGTGCTATTTATCATTAAGTTGTTCATATCGCTTAATTTACCTAGTACCTTTTAGATAAATTATGAATAATAAGCATTGCGATAAGGTTGTCTCACAACGTTTTAGATAAAGTTAACAGGTTGTAACAAACAAAGATTGCTATCTTTGTTCATGCGCGGTAGCGTTATGGTATGACACAAACGTGATAAATACATCGGCAACATCTATACAACTTTGTTTCGCGTTTATTGTTAGATAATATTTTGCCTTATCTAACGAATGATTAATTTAAGTGAAGACACCACAGATGAGAAGTCTGGTAGTAGGAGTAAATGATGTCTGAGGAAAAACAGGCTAGCCCACTTTTTCGTGATGCCATGGCAAGCTTAGGTGCCGCGGTTAATATTGTTGCAACCGATGGTAAAGCTGGGTGCTGTGGCCTAACAGCAACAGCTGTATGCTCAGTAACGGATAATCCGCCAACCGTCATGATTTGCATCAACAGTAAAAGCCAAATGAATGCTATTTTCCAAGAAAATGGAAAATTAAGCATCAATATTTTAAACCATGAACAAGAAGAAATGGCCTGCCACTTTGCTGGAATGACCGGCTTAGCAATGGCAGAACGTTTTACGCAACCTGGCTGGCAACGAGGCCAACAGCAGCAACCAATATTAATTAATGCACTCGCAAGTCTAGAAGGTGATATTTATGATGTCCGCCAAGTGGGGACTCATTTTGTTTATATGACTGAAATTAAAAATATTACAGTACGTGAAGATGGTCATGCCCTTATCTATTTTAAACGTCGATTTCATTCTGTTAAAAATGAGCAAATAATTACAACCGTTTAAGTTTTAATATATTTATCTTAATATCACACGCCTTAATTGGCGTGTTTTTATTAAGTACTTATTTAACAAAAGTGAATATTTATTTTTATAATCTTTATATTCAATATCTCTTTATTTTTT
>NZ_LXEN01000114.1 GCF_001654855.1 Proteus myxofaciens ATCC 19692 | reverse complement strand
AAAAATAAATTAATGAATAATTTTTTTAATATGGTATTAATCTTACTTACAGTGTGATCAACCTTTGAGAAGTCATTCTGACAATAGAATAGTCTACTCTACTCATTGATTACCTTCTTAAATTTGCAAACTCCACTCTAAATGCAACAGATAATGTTACTGTTGTTTAACATTTCTCGTGAATTTGAGTAAATAACATCGTTGTTGAAGATAAATAATAATTAGGGGCATTAAAAATATGGATAAACCCGCTCAAGTCGGTTTATTACAACAGCCTAAACCTTTCTTTATGATTTTCTTTGTAGAATTATGGGAGCGTTTTGGCTACTACGGCGTACAAGGTCTTCTCGCTGTTTATTTTGTTAATAAACTTGGGTTCTCTCAAGAACAATCTTTTATTACATTTGGTGCGTTTTCTGCACTCGTATATGGGCTAATTTCTATTGGTGGTTATGTTGGTGATCATTTATTAGGAACCAAAAGAACCATCGTTTTAGGTGCAATTGTGTTGTCTATTGGTTATTTTATGACTGGTATGTCAATCATGTATCCTAATTTAATTTTTTATGCATTAGGTACTATTGCCGTTGGTAATGGTTTATTTAAAGCAAACCCAGCAAGTTTATTAGCAAAATGCTACAAACCTAAAGATCCCCGTCTAGATGGTGCATTCACTCTTTTTTATATGTCAATTAACGTTGGTTCGTTAATTTCATTATCCGTCGCTCCTGTATTAGCAGAACGTTATGGTTATGGACTTACCTACAATATTTGTGGTGTTGGTTTAATCATCGCATTACTCGTTTATATATTCTGCCGTAAAATGGTAGCTAATATTGGCTCAGAGCCTGATCATTTGCCTTTACGTTTTAAAAATCTTTTACTCGTTATTATTGGTAGTGTTGTTATGGTTTTTGTTTGTGCATGGTTAATGCACAATGTGAAAATTGCCAATATAGTCTTAGTGAGTCTCTCAGTTATTGTTGTCTTTATCTATTTTCGTGAAGCCTTTAAACAAAAAGATAGAGTCGCACGTAATAAGATGTATGTTGCATTTGTTCTGATGTTAGAAGCTGTTATTTTCTATATTTTATATGCTCAAATGCCAACATCATTAAACTTTTTTGCTATTCATAATGTGCACCACACTATTTTAGGTTTTAATATTAATCCAGTCAGTTTCCAAGCGTTAAATCCATTCTGGATCATTCTTGCAAGCCCTATTTTAGCTATCATGTATAGTCGCTTAGGCGCAAAAGGCAAAGACTTCTCAATGCCTGCTAAATTTACCGCCGGTATGATTTTATGCTCATTAGGATTTCTTACAGCAGCAGCTTCGGGCATGTGGTTTGCTGATGCTCAAGGCTTAACCTCGCCTTGGTTTATCGTATTAATTTATTTATTCCAAAGTTTGGGTGAATTAATGATAAGCGCATTAGGCCTTGCAATGGTGGCTGCTTTTGTTCCTCAATATATGATGGGATTTATTTTAGGTATGTGGTTCTTAACTCAAGCCACTGCATATCTATTAGGTGGATACGTTGCTACCTTCACAGCAGCGCCAGAAGGCATTACAGACCCTCTACAAACGTTACCTATCTATACCGATGTCTTTGGCAAAATAGGCATGGTAACGTTCGTTGTCGGTATTCTTATGTGGATAACTGTTCCTTGGCTAAACCGTATGATGAAAGAAGACGGCAATAAAGCGAGTTCAAGCAAAGTTGTCCGTTGATTGTGGTCAATTAGCCATGTCTATTAGCGCTCATCTATTTGAGCGCTTTTATTTTGCATAAAATAAAAATGCATCAATCTTGAACAATAAATTTTATTTACTTGTATTATTTATCAACTATTGGAATTTATCTTAAAGCAACGTAAATTTCCCTTAATTCTCTTTTATCTACTGTTATTATGTTTTATAACTACTATCCTTAAATAAGGATACTTATGTTAAAAATCCTTCTCATTGATTGTTTATACTTTTATTTTAGATAGGGGATAATTCAGATGGAAGATAAAAATAAGCTAGCGGCAGCATTATTAGCTATTTTTCTTGGGGGATTAGGAATACATAAATTCTATCTTCGTAAAGTAGGAATGGGATTTTTATATCTGATTTTTTGCTGGACAGGTATACCCGCTATTATTGGCTTTATTGAAGGAATTTATTATCTATGCATTTCAGACCAAACGTTTAATAACAAATATAATCGTTACTAGCTGTCAGCCAAATACAAAAAACCCGCTAATTAGCGGGTTTTCATTTATCTAAAAAACTGAATTAATAATTACAGTACATCAACAGCATTCAGTTCTTTAAATGCTTGTTCTAAACGAACAACCATTGACGTTTGTGCATGACGTAACCAGTTACGTGGATCGTAGTATTTTTTATTTGGTTTATCTGCGCCTTCTGGGTTACCTAATTGGGTTTGCAGATAGCCTTCGTTCTTTTTGTAGAACTGTAAAATACCATCCCAAGTCGCCCACTGAGTATCAGTATCGATATTCATTTTGATAACACCATAGCCCACTGCTTCTTTGATTTCTTCAGCAGTAGAACCAGAACCACCGTGGAATACGAAGTTTAAGCTGTTGTGTGGCAGATTATATTTCTCAGAAACATAGTCTTGTGAGTTACGTAGAATTTTTGGCGTTAACTGAACGTTACCTGGTTTATAAACACCATGAACGTTACCGAATGAAGCAGCGATAGTAAAACGAGGGCTGATTGCATTTAGTTTTTCATAGGCATAAGCAACGTCTTCTGGCTGAGTATACAGCGCAGAACTATCCATACCGGTGTTATCAACACCATCTTCTTCACCACCAGTACAGCCTAATTCGATTTCTAATGTCATATCGATTTTAGCCATACGCGCTAAATATTTAGCACTGATTTCGATATTTTCTTCTAATGACTCTTCTGATAAGTCAATCATGTGAGAAGAGAACAGTGGTTTACCTGTTTTAGCGTAGTGTTTTTCACCCGCATCTAATAAACCGTCTATCCATGGTAATAGTTTTTTCGCACAGTGGTCTGTGTGCAGAATAACAGGAACACCGTAGTATTCTGCCATTTGGTGTACATGATGCGCACCTGAAATAGCACCTAGAATAGCAGCTTGTTGTGGAGCTTCCGCTTTTAGGCCTTTACCTGCGATAAATGCTGCACCGCCGTTAGAGAACTGAACAATAACAGGAGAACGTACTTTTGCTGCTGCTTCTAATACAGCATTGATTGAGTCAGTACCTACACAGTTAACCGCTGGCAGAGCAAAGTTATTTTCTTTTGCAACTGCAAATACTTTTTGTACATCATCACCAGTGATGACACCCGGTTTTACGAAATCAAAAACTTTAGACATGTATAAGATCCTTAATTTGTACAGGTAGAAATAATCATTCTACCTGTATGAGCTGACTTAATTACTGTTTAGCACGTTCTTCAAGCATTGCAACAGCAGGAAGTTTTTTGCCTTCGACGAATTCTAAGAAAGCACCACCACCCGTTGAAATGTAAGAAATTTTATCTGCAATACCGAATAAATCGATAGCTGCTAGCGTATCACCACCACCAGCGATAGAGAATGCATCACTATTAGCGATAGCATTCGCAACGATTTCTGTTCCTTTACGGAAATTAGGGAATTCAAATACACCTACTGGGCCATTCCACAGAATCGTTTTCGCATTTTTTAAGATTTCAGCTAAGCGCTCAGCGGTAACATCACCAATATCAAGCACTTGTTCGTCATCTTTAATATCATTTGCAGATTTTAATGTTGCAGGTGCTGATTCTGAGAACTCAGTGGCAACGCGAACGTCTGTTGGTACTGGAATATCACATTTTTCCATTAATTTTTTTGCATCATCAACGAGATCAGCTTCGTATAATGAGCGACCAACTGAGTGACCTTCAGCTGCGATAAAGGTATTCGCAATACCACCACCAACGATTAATTGGTCAGCGATTTTTGATAAAGAGTCAAGTACGGTTAGTTTCGTTGATACTTTAGAACCACCAACGATGGCAACCATAGGGCGAGCAGGTTTATCTAATGCTTTACCCAGAGCTTCAAGCTCTGCAGATAATAGAGGACCTGCACACGCTGTTTTAGCAAATTTAGCAACACCATGAGTTGATGCTTGAGCACGGTGAGCCGTACCAAATGCATCCATAACGAAAACATCACATAATGCAGCATATTGTTTAGACAGAGTTTCGTCGTCTTTCTTTTCGCCTTTATTAAAACGAACGTTTTCAAGAACAACTAATTCACCTTCTTTAACATCAACACCATTTAGATAGTCTTTTGCTAAACTAACTGGCGCAGTTAACTTGTTTTTCAGATAGTCAACAACTGGTTTTAAAGAGAACTCTTCGTTGTACTCACCTTCAGTAGGACGTCCTAAGTGTGAAGTCACCATCACTTTTGCGCCTTGTTTTAAGGCTGCTTCAATGGTGGGTAATGAAGCACGGATACGTGCATCAGAAGTCACTTTTCCATCTTTAACGGGAACGTTCAGGTCAGCACGGATAAGAACTCGTTTACCGGCTAGGTCTAAATCGGTCATCTTAATTACAGACATGATGAATCCTCTCATTGATTCTCTAAATTTCGAAATCTTCTGTTCAGTACGAAGTATTATCACATTGTATTATTACATAGCGTATTGTCGCTGAATAATCACATCGTGTGTTATTACTGAGTACCGCTATTAAAGCATGATTATTTAAAACCAGTTGCAGCCATTGCTAATGTTGTATCAAGCATTCGATTAGCAAAGCCCCATTCATTATCGCACCAAACTAATGTTTTAATCAGGTGCTGTCCACTTACCCTCGTTTGTGTACCATCAACAATCGCACTATGAGGGTCGTGATTAAAATCTGTTGAGACTAATGGCAATTCTGTGTAATCCACTATACCACGAAATATGCCAGTTGCTGATTTTTGAATTAAATGATTGACATCTAACACGTTTACAGCTGTTTTCACAGTGACACTTAAGTCAATGGCGGTCACATTAATTGTAGGTACACGTACAGAAATTGCCTCAAAATGATCTTCAAATTTTGGGAATATACGTGTAATTCCTGCTGCTAACTTAGTATCGACAGGAATAATTGATTGCCCTGCTGCACGAGTACGACGCAAATCTTTATGGTATGCATCAATAACAGGCTGATCATTCATTGCTGCATGGATTGTCGTAACAGTGCCTGATTCTATGTTAAAAGCATCGTCCATCATTTTAATGATGGGAATAATACAGTTTGTAGTACAAGATGCATTAGAGACGATTTGATGTTCTTGTTTTAGTTCATGTTGATTAACACCAAAAACAACGGTTGCATCTAAATCTGTCGTACCAGGATGAGAAAAGAGGACTTTTTTTGCACCTTGTGCAATATGGGCTTCGCCATCAGCGCGACTACCGTAAACACCACTACAGTCTAGAACGATATCAACGCCTAACTCACCCCAAGGTAAATCAGCGATGTTTTCATGATGAAAGAGGCGAATAGCATCATCCCCTACTTGCAACAATGGATCATTAAGCCGAATATCCCAAGCAAAGCGACCATGACTAGAATCATATTTGAGCAAGTGTGCGATACCTTCGGCATCAGCAATTTCATTTATCGCAACGACTGTAATTTCAGCGCGTTTACCCGATTCATAAAGTGCTCTTAATACATTACGTCCTATACGACCAAAACCGTTAATAGCAACTCGAATTGCCATGCGACTTCCTTGATTACTGAGTTTATGCAACCAGTTAGAATAATAGAGCAATATACTAATCAGCAACGATAAACTAAATAAATACCAAAATTGTGGAGTCACCGACAATTTTCAAAGACTGAAACGGTTCAGCTTTCTGATATCCAGAGTACGAGAAATGCGAGAAGATCGCAATAGCAAACGTGGGTAGTAGGATAAAAAAAGAGCACATAAGAGAAAAAATTCCTCAAAATGTGCTCTTGTTAACATTTATTAACTATTTAAGTAAGGCTTTTGCCTGTGTGACCACATTTTCAACAGTAAATCCGAACTCAGTGAACAGTTCGTTAGCAGGTGCAGATTCACCAAAGCTACGCATACCGATGATAGCACCTTCAAGACCAGTGTATTTGAACCAGTAGTCTGCAATACCTGCTTCAATCGCAACACGCGCTTTCACCGCAGCAGGCAATACTGCTTCACGGTAATCTGCATCTTGTTTATCAAATGCATCTGTTGCTGGCATTGAAACAACGCGAACTTTACGACCTTCCGCAGTCAGTTGATCATAAGCGTTAACCGCTAATTCAACTTCAGAACCTGTTGCAATAAAGATAAGCTCTGGCGTACCTTCACAATCTTTCAGGATGTAACCGCCCTTCTCAACATTAGCTAATTGTTCAGCAGTACGTGGTTGCTGTGCTAAGTTTTGGCGAGAGAAGATAAGCGCAGTCGGGCCATCTTTACGATCAATTGCGTATTTCCAAGCAATTGCAGATTCAACTTGGTCACATGGGCGCCATGTGCTTACGTTTGGTGTTACACGTAGGCTCGCCATTTGCTCAACAGGTTGGTGAGTTGGACCATCTTCACCTAAACCAATAGAGTCATGTGTATAGACAAAGATACTGCGGATCTTCATTAACGCTGCCATACGTACAGCATTACGTGCATACTCCATAAACATCAGGAATGTTGCACCATAAGGAACAAAACCACCATGTAGCGCAATACCATTCATAATGGCAGACATACCGAACTCACGAACACCATAATGAATATAGTTACCCGCTTTATCTTCATTCAGTGGCTTAGAGCCTGACCACATAGTCAAGTTACTTGGTGCTAAGTCAGCAGAACCGCCTAAAAATTCTGGTAATACTTTACCAAATGCTTCTAACGTATTTTGAGAGGCTTTACGGCTTGCGATATTTGCTGGGTTTTGTTGAAGCTCATTGATAAAGGCTTTAGCATCTTTTTCCCAGTTTGCTGGTAATTCACCAGAAACACGGCGTTTGAATTCTGCCGCTAATTCAGGGAATTGAGCTGCATATGCAGCGAATTTTTCATCCCATGCTGATTCTTTTGCTTTACCCGCTTCTTTTGCATCCCATTCGTTGTAAATTTCTTGTGGAATTTCAAAAGAGCCGTATTCCCAACCCAGCGCTTTGCGTGTTTCAGCAATTTCTGCATCACCAAGTGGAGAGCCATGAGCATCTGCTGTGCCCGCTTTATGTGGTGCACCAAAACCGATAGTGGTTTTACAAATTAACAGAGAAGGTTTATCAGTAATTTGTTTTGCTGTTTCAATCGCAGCTTTAATACTTGCTGCATCGTGTCCATCGATACCAGTGATGACATGCCAACCGTAAGCATCAAAACGTTCTGCAGTATTATCAGTAAACCAACCATGCACTTGACCATCAATTGAGATGCCATTGTCATCATAAAATGCTATCAGTTTACCTAGTTTTAATGTCCCCGCTAAAGAACAAGCTTCATGCGAGATACCTTCCATCATACAGCCATCACCCATAAAGGCATAAGTGTAGTGATCGACAATATCGTGACCAGGGCGGTTAAATTGAGCACCTAAAGTGCGCTCAGCAATCGCAAAACCAACAGCATTGGCAATACCTTGACCTAAAGGACCTGTTGTCGTTTCAACACCTGGTGTATAACCATACTCTGGGTGACCAGGCGTTTTTGAGTGTAATTGGCGGAAATTTTTCAGATCATCTAAAGAAACGTCGTAACCAGACAAATGCAATAAGCTATAAATAAGCATAGATGCATGGCCATTAGATAAAACAAAACGGTCACGATCAGCCCAGTTTGGGTTCGTTGGATTATGATTTAAAAATTCACGCCATAGTACTTCTGCAATATCAGCCATGCCCATAGGTGCACCAGGGTGACCTGATTTGGCTTTTTGCACTGCATCCATACTTAAAAAACGGATCGCATTAGCAAGGGTTTTACGAGTGGTCATGTTCTACTCCAAGTCGGATAAAAAGCATCTAGATAGCTGATTCTCTCAATGCGGGCAAAAAACCGCAATATAAAAATCCACAAAGGTAACTATCGTAATTAGCTTAAACCAATAGTTCTTTGATTTACACTGCAATATTTACGATTAAAGCGGTAAATAACATTACGCCACCGCATTGTTGCGCAACAAAAAAGGGAAAAAGGAAATAATTTGCGCAATTGAGAAGGGTGTTATTAAACCTTAGCTTAGTATGACTAATCAAGATAAAATTGCATTATGCTTTTATCCATCAAATCAAATAAATATCGTATTTGTTTTAATAATAACCGGTTCTTTGATAGAACGTGTTAATGAGAAGATAGTATCTTAAAAAGAGATAAAAGATAAAAAAGAGATAATCGACTGATTAGATGATAAAAATTATATTTACATCATATAAAGACAAAAGAAAATGTAGCGTAACGTAAATGTTATTTTTTAATAATGGAAAGTAAAGAGTGAAAGTTCACACTTAACTTTATCGCTCTTTTTATCAGTATCTAAAAAATGCCTGATATCTCGCAGGTTGAATTTCAGCAATAGCAAACAAGGCTATAATCTTGAAAGAGAGACAAAACAGAAGTGTTATAAAAAGAATAAAATAAAGGTGAAGAAACTATAAATACAAAAACCCCAGCATAAATGCTGGGGTTTAGAATGTTGGCGGAACGGACGGGACTCGAACCCGCGACCCCCTGCGTGACAGGCAGGTATTCTAACCAACTGAACTACCGCTCCGCGTATCCTTTCGGATGTGTTGAATAGTACGAATCTCTTACCTTGTCGTCAACTGTTTTTCTAACAAAATGATGTGTTTGAATGATTTTTAATCTCACATTTGCTTTTATGGTTTTTTTATATTCAAACTGGCTCATCATTTGAGGCTGACCGCCATAAACTATGACCACCTTTTTTCTCAACTAAATCGAGCCTGGCTTCATGTTCAACCATTTCTTGCTCTGTCGCCCTTAGTACTTTTAATCCTAATGATGGTCTTGTTACACGTTGTACTTCGTTTTGCTCTTGCTCATTGTTTGATTCGCCTTCCATTGAGAAAGCAAGCGCAGTCTGTCCTCCTGTCATTGAAAGATAAACATCTGCCAATATTTCGGCATCCAATAACGCACCATGTAGCGTACGTTTTGAATTATCAATTAGATATCTATCACACAATGCATCCAAATTATTACGCTTGCCTGGAAATAATTTTCTTGCCATAGCAAGACTATCGGTAATTTGGCAAAACGTATCAGTTGGAGGAATATCGCGATTAAGCTTTCTAAATTCATAGTCCATAAAGCCGATATCAAACGAAGCATTATGAATAATCAGCTCAGCACCACGAATATACTCTAAAAATTCATCAGCAATATCTGCAAATGAAGGCATATCTTCAAGAAATTCATCGCTAATACCATGTACACCAAAAGCCTCAGGATCAACTAAACGCTCAGGTTTGACATAGACATGAAAATTCCGTCCTGTTAATCGGCGATTGATAACCTCAACAGCACCTATTTCGATGATATTATGGCCTTCATAGTGAACGCCCAGCTTGTTCATACCTGTTGTTTCGGTATCTAGTACAATTTGTCGTGTGATTGGAGTGCTCATAATTGGTTTTTATGTCAGACTTAGGTTCGTTTCGATAATAATTAAAAGGATAAATCGCCTTTATGCTCAAACAGGTAGAAATATTCACTGATGGCTCATGCTTAGGCAATCCTGGTCCTGGTGGTTATGGTGCTATTTTACGCTATCAGCAAAATGAAAAAACATTAAGCGAAGGTTTTTTCATGACGACCAATAACCGAATGGAACTATTGGCAGCTATCGTAGCATTAGAAGCACTAAAATTCCCTTGTAAAATTACATTAACGACAGATAGCCAATATGTCAGGCAAGGAATAACCCAATGGATACATAGCTGGAAAAAGCGCCAATGGCGTAAAGCAGATAAAAGCCCTGTGCTAAATGTCGATTTATGGAAACGCCTTGATAGTGCAATTGAACGTCATCAAATTGAATGGCATTGGGTTAAAGGCCATGCAGGCCATGATGAAAATGAGCGTTGTGACGAATTAGCAAAAACAGCGGCGCAATCGCCCACTAAAGAAGATACTGGCTATATTGAAAGCCAAGCAGAAAAATAATAGGCCAATATCAAGATTAATCAGAGCGATTTCGTGTAGCACCTAAAACTCGACCTTTTACACTCATACGCGGTAAAGCAAATTTCATCGCAGTGGGTGTTAAAGGAAGCGTTCTTTTACGAGCAATAATCAGATTTAGACATCCGCCAATATAAAAGAGGTTGCTATCACGTTTTACAGGTCTTGAAAAAGGCATAATATGAAAATTCTGCTGAGTCATTACTTCGTAATTTAAGACGCTTAACCAGTCAATTTGGCGTCTAAGTGAAAACATACGGCTACAATATGGCTGTTTTTGTCGTAAAAAAGGCGTACATTTTCCTAAGCCTAATAAACTGATGGGGTTGAAACTTGTGATTATCATCCAACCATCATCGATTAAAACACGGTCGGCTTCGCGTAATAGCCAATGTGGATCAGTGCTGTAATCAAGAAGGTGAGCCATTAAACAAACATCGACAGATTTATGTTCAAATGGTAAATGGTTAAGTGACGCGACCACTTGCGTATTCAGTGTTTTAGATGTGACATTGACTTGATGAGAAACAATACTTAACTTGGTATCAATTTCAGCACTAAGCTGACCCAGTTTGAGCATATGAAAGCCATATATTTTTGGCCACCATGGTTGCAAGCGCTGTTCAATTGCCATGCGATAATACTCACCCCAAGGCATATCGCGCCATGAATTTGGTAGGCTAATTGGTTTTATCGAACGCGCTGCTTTCATCGTTTAACCCTTTAAATTATAAGTAAGGTAACTTATATGGAGCTTATCAGAATTCCTGCATTATCCGATAACTACATTTGGCTATTAAGTAATGAAAATCGTGAATGTGTGATTATTGATCCATCAGAAGCTGAGCCTGTGATTGAAGCTTTAAATCAACACTCATTAACCCCCATTGCTATTTTGTTAACTCACCATCATCTTGATCATGTTGGTGGTGTGTCTGAATTGGTTAAAACGTATCCTAGCATTGCTGTTTTTGGCCCTCAAGAAACACAAAGCAAAGGTGCAACACATATCATTCATGACCAAGAAAAAATTATTGTGGGTGATTTTCACTTCAGTGTGATGGGAACACCAGGCCATACATTAGGCCATGTTTCTTACTATTGTGAGCCTTATTTATTCTGTGGCGATACATTATTTTCAGGTGGTTGTGGGCGTTTATTTGAAGGAACTGCGCAACAAATGTTTAGTTCATTACAAAAAATCAATGCCCTCCCTGATGATACATTAATTTGTTGTGCTCATGAGTATACGCTATCCAATATGGAGTTTGCACACCACATTATGCCTAAAAACACACTTATTACCGATTATCTGAGCCAAGTTAAAGAAATGCGAAGTCATCTACAACCAACCATACCGACAACGCTAAAAAATGAAAAGAACATTAATCTTTTTCTAAAATCTGATGACATTGATTTGCAAAGTATTTTAGACATAACAAATAATACTTATGCACCAATTAAAACATTTACAAAAATTAGAGAATTAAAAGATAATTTTTAATAGTTATCGGTTGTTTTATTTTTTGTACTTAGTATTATTTGGTGCAAATTTGCACACAGGATAAAATTTTTACTCATGAAGACAAAAGCGATTTTGTTTTCCATTTTGCTATTGGCTGGTTGCCAACAATCTGGACACATAAAACCCAATTTGTCTGCGATAACACCCACTCAACAAGGACCTTTAACTGCTGATGAACCACAATATGATGTAAGAACCAATTTATGGGGTTATGTCATTAGCGAGTTAAACATGGATATTCCTGACAATGAAAGGATTTCGCAGCAAGAAAGCTATTTTTTAGATAATCCACAACATATACAAACCGTTGCGACTCGTGCTGAGCCGTATATGTATTGGATTATTGACGAAATTGAAAAGCGTGATTTACCAATGGAACTGGCACTCGTTCCCGTTGTTGAAAGTGCGTTCAATCCTCATGTCACCTCATCAGCAAAAGCTGCCGGTTTATGGCAATTTGTTCCTATTACTGCTAATTATTACGGCTTAAAGCAAAATAAATGGTATGACGGTCGCCGTGATGTTGCTGCATCAACAACTGCAGCGCTTGATTTGCTAGAACGCCTTTATATTATGTTTGATAATGATTGGTCGTTGGCATTAGCGGCTTACAATGCTGGTGAAGGCCGTGTCATGCAGGCGATGAAAGCCAATGAAAGCAAGAATTTGCCAACAGATTATTGGTCGCTCTCTTTACCAAAAGAAACGATGAATTATGTTCCTAAAATCTTGGCATTAAGCAAGGTTATTCAAGAAAACCAAGAAACGATAATTTTACCTAATAGTAATTATCGTGATAAAGCGTTAGCTTCTATTGATATTGGTGAGCAAATTACGCTAAGCAAAGTCGCTGAATTAAGCCATTTGCCAATTAGCACCGTAAAAGACTATAACCCTGGTTATAAACGTGATATCACAGCGCCAAATGGTCCTCATGTCATCATGTTGCCAAGAAATAAGCTCACTCAATTCAAAACGGCTTTCGCAGATGAAGCAATACTAGAGACCATTCGTTTTGCAGTTGCAAAAGCCAATCAATCTATTAAGCAAGAATCAAGCAAACCGAATATTCCAGCCTCAATTTATAAAGTGCGCTCAGGTGATTCGTTTTATGCTATTGCTCGTCGTTATAATATGAGCGTAAAAGAATTACAGCGTCTTAATGGGCTAAATGCTAAAAGTACGCTACTTGCAGGCCAAACATTAAAGATCAACAACACAGTTGGTCGTCCTACTCAATCAAAGCAGTCACGTAGTTATTATAAGGTTCGACAAGGGGATTCTTACTACAGCATTGCACATCGCCATGGGATTAACCTTAAAGAGCTGATTAGCTGGAATGCAGATATTAAAATGCTAAAACCTGGCACACAATTAACACTTTATTTAAAATAATTTAGTAGATGATAATACGTTTAAAACCCGCTTATTTTCTTAATATAATACTTAATGATAAGGTGGGTTTTATAACCATTTCCTTTATCGCTACCGATAGTTGAAAACTAAAAAAGCGCTTAATATCCTGTTATACCAAAGGGATATCAAGCGCTTTTTTTAAATAATTACAGCCAGAAGCACCATGCAAAGAGTGAAATAATCAAAATACAAACTAAATTAAGCACACCACCGACTTTTACCATTTCTATCTGTTTGATATAGCCTGAACCAAAAACAATTGCATTGGGTGGCGTAGCAACAGGCAACATAAAGGCACATGATGCACCAATACCGATAATCATTGTCAGCGCCATTACGGGCATTCCTAATGCTTGTGCTACAGTAGCAAAAATAGGGACTAATAGTGCAGCACTTGCCGTATTACTGGTAAATTCAGTCAGTACAATAATAAAGGTTGTTACAGCAAGGATTATCACAAACCAGTGGCTATCTCCAAATGTGGATTTCATAGCATCTGCCATGACAAGGCTTGCTCCTGAGGATTGTAAAATAGCGCTTAGTGTTAAACCTCCACCAAACAGCATTAACACACCCCATTCTGTGTTTTCTTGTATTTGGCTCCAACTTGCAACACCTGTCACACCAATCACAATGGCAGCACTGACTGCAATAATGGTATCAAGATCTTTCACACCACCAAATGAGCTACTGATAAACGAGCTGAAAATCCAACAAAATACAGTAAGTAGGAAAATAACCATCGCGATAACACGCTTACTATTCCACTCTAAGACTTCAAGTTTTAAATCAAATTTATGTTTTAGATTAGGACGTAACATCAAATACATTACGATAAACATCACAGGTAATAACACCAACATGATAGGAATACCGTATTTCATCCATGTAATAAAATCTAAGTTTAGTTGAGCGGCGGCAATTGCATTTGGTGGGCTACCTACAAGTGTGCCTAATCCGCCAATACTTGCACTATATGCAACACCTAATAATACAAAAACAAAGGTATTACGCTCTGTGCGAATATCTAAATTAGAAAGAATACCTAACACAAGCGGTAACATCATTGCGGCTGTTGCCGTATTACTTATCCACATTGATAACAGTGCAGTAACGCCAAACAATAACAATACAGCAATAGAGAGTTTTCCCTTTGCTATCATCAGTAAACGATTTGCAATTAAGCGATCTAGTCCTTGAATGTGTAATGCGGTAGCTAAAGCAAAGCCACCAAAAAATAAGAAAATAATAGGATTAGCAAAAGATTTTAATGATTCATTTGTATTCATTAACCCCAAAACAACCGCTAAGATAGGAATACATAAAGCAGTAATCGTAACGTGTATAGCCTCTGTTAACCATAAGATACCAACAAAAACCATTAATGCTAAACCAGCATTGGCTTTAGGATCATAGGGTAAAAACTCTAATAAGAGCAATAAGATAACAATATCAAATGCGAGAATAATTAACCCTCTTTTATTAATTGGGCTAGACTTCGCCGACGGGGCTAAATTAGATGCGTCCATGATAATACTCCACATGACTAAGATGATAGTTAAATTCACCAAGCCATAATTGTTAACAAAATGGGTGACATGTGAAATATAGAAACATTTTTACTTGTTGAAAACGTAAAAAAGAGATAATTGGGATCTCTCCCACGAGAATTAATTAAATGAGTGATAATTTATTAAAAATCTAACACTATTTTTAATTACATATCACAATTTTTAATAACTAATAGAAAGCATATGTTTATTGTACAAAAAAGGAGAACATAATGTTCTCCTTTTAGCGTGATAAAGAAATGTCAATCAAAGCATAGATTATGCTTGGCCTTTCACTTCTTTTAGGCCTTTGAATGGTGCTTTAGAGCCTAATGCTTCTTCAATACGGATTAATTGGTTGTATTTAGCAACACGGTCAGAACGGCTCATAGAACCTGTTTTGATTTGACCCGCTGCTGTACCTACTGCTAAATCAGCGATAGTTGCATCTTCTGTTTCACCAGAACGGTGAGAGATAACTGCTGTATAACCTGCATCTTTCGCCATTTTGATTGCAGCTAACGTTTCTGTCAGTGAACCAATTTGGTTGAATTTGATTAGGATTGAGTTAGCAACACCTTTGTCGATACCTTCTTTCAGGATCTTAGTATTAGTTACGAACAGGTCGTCACCAACCAGTTGGATTTTGTCACCAAGAACTTTAGTTTGGTATGCAAAACCATCCCAGTCAGATTCGTTTAAACCATCTTCGATAGAAACGATTGGGTATTGTTTTGTCAGTTCTTCTAAATAGTGAGTGAACTCTTCTGAAGTGAAGGTTTTACCTTCGCCTTTCAGTTCGTAGTTACCTGTTTCTTTGTTATAGAACTCAGATGCTGCACAGTCCATAGCCAGAGTAACATCTTTACCTAAAACATAACCTGCTTGTTCTACTGCTTCTTTGATTGCAGCCAACGCAGCAGCGTTAGATTCTAAGTTAGGAGCATAACCACCTTCATCACCTACAGCTGTGTTCATACCTTTTGATTTCAGCACTTTTGCTAAGTGATGGAAAATTTCTGAACCCATGCGAACCGCTTCTTTAAGATTTGGAGCGCCAACAGGTTGGATCATGAATTCTTGGA
Source organism: Proteus myxofaciens ATCC 19692 (assembly GCF_001654855.1). GTDB lineage: Bacteria > Pseudomonadota > Gammaproteobacteria > Enterobacterales > Enterobacteriaceae > Proteus > Proteus myxofaciens. Next base: position 34,011 of record NZ_LXEN01000114.1, on the reverse strand, counting down.
TATCAACGTTGTTATCTGCATGCTCACCACCATTGATGATGTTCATCATTGGTAAAGGCATTGAGTATTGACCGTGAGTACCATTCAGATCAGAAATGTGCTCGTACAAAGGCATGCCTTTTGCCGCCGCAGCTGCTTTTGCATTTGCTAAAGAAACAGCAAGGATTGCGTTTGCACCAAATTTTGATTTGTTTTCAGTACCATCTAAATCAATCATGATTTTATCGATGTTAGCTTGGTCTTTAGCATCTTGGCCGATGATTGCTTTCGCAATTTCATCGTTAACAGCAGCAACCGCTTTCAGAACACCTTTGCCTAAGAAACGAGATTTGTCGCCGTCACGTAATTCTAGTGCTTCACGAGAACCTGTTGATGCACCTGATGGAGCCGCAGCCATACCAACGAAACCACCTTCTAAGTGAACTTCAGCTTCAACAGTTGGGTTACCACGAGAATCGATAATTTCACGACCAATAACTTTAACGATTTTGGACATTCGGTTTTCCTCTGTACAAGTTAAATTTCCGAGAAGAGATACCCTATCTCTTCTCACATATCCTATTTTAGCAATCCTTTTTGGTTATCAAAGGCTGCTTTCACAAAGCCAGCAAATAACGGATGGCCGTCACGTGGCGTTGAGGTAAACTCAGGGTGGAATTGACAAGCAACAAACCAAGGATGATTTGGGTTTTCAATAATTTCCACCAATTTATTATCTACTGAACGGCCTGCAATACGTAAGCCTGCATCTTCAATGCGTTTTAGCAGTAGATTATTCACTTCATAACGGTGGCGATGACGTTCGGTAATGGTATTTTTACCATAAAGAGTGCGAACTAAACTATCACCACTTAAATGACAAGGTTGCGCACCTAAACGCATCGTACCGCCTAAATCACTTTCTTCTGTACGTACTTCAAGATTACCATTCTCATCACGCCATTCGGTGATAAGCGCGATAACAGGATATTTGCAATCAGGAGCGAATTCAGTCGAGTTCGCATCTTCCATATTGGCAACATTACGAGCGAATTCAATCATCGCAACCTGCATACCAAGGCAAATACCTAAATAAGGGATTTTATTCTCACGTGCATATTGAGCAGCCATAATTTTGCCCTCAACACCACGTTCACCAAATCCACCAGGTACTAAAATAGCGTCTAACCCTTTGAGTATATCTATACCGCGAGTTTCCACATCTTGCGAATCAATTAATTTGATATTAACTGAAACTCGGCTTTTGAAACCACCATGTTTTAGCGCTTCAATCACTGATTTATAGGCATCTGGTAATTCAATGTATTTACCAACCATACCAATAGTGACTTCACCTTCTGGATTTGCTTCTTCGTAAATTACTTGTTCCCATTCTGCTAAATTAGCAATTGGGCAGTCTAAATTGAAGCGTTTACAAATATAATCATCTAATCCCTGAGATTTCAATATTCCAGGAATTTTATAAATGGAATCGACATCTTTTAGTGAAATAACTGCTTTTTCTGGCAGATTACAAAACAGCGCGATTTTTGCACGTTCATTTGCTGGGATAACGCGATCTGAACGACAAATCAGTGCATCAGGTTGAATACCGATAGAAAGCAATTCTTTAACTGAGTGCTGTGTTGGTTTAGTTTTCACTTCACCAGAAGCCGCTAAATATGGAACCAATGTTAAGTGCAGATAGAAAGTATGCTCACGGCCCACTTCTGCTGCCATTTGGCGAATAGCTTCTAAGAATGGTAGCGATTCGATATCACCCACAGTACCACCCACTTCAACAAGAACAACATCATGGCCTTCACCGCCACGAATAATACGTTCTTTAATTTCATTAGTGATATGAGGAATAACTTGAATAGTCGCGCCCAGATAGTCACCACGGCGTTCTTTGCGTAGGACTTCTGAATATACACGGCCTGTAGTGAAATTATTACGGCGAGTCATTCTTGTGCGAATAAAGCGCTCATAATGGCCTAAGTCGAGATCAGTTTCAGCTCCATCGTCGGTGACGAAGACTTCCCCGTGCTGAATTGGGCTCATAGTACCAGGATCGACGTTAATATACGGATCCAACTTCATAATGGTGACATTGAGTCCACGGGCTTCGAGTATAGCCGCCAAAGAGGCTGCGGCAATGCCTTTACCCAGAGAGGATACGACCCCGCCGGTCACAAAAATATAATTCGTTTTCATGCTGAACCTGAAAGTTTAGGTGTATTAAGATGATGGATATAACTGGACGGGAACACAGTATACCCGAACCTTATTTTGGCTACAAACATTCTTAGTCGTATAAAGTTCTTTTTCATCACGCCATTTACCCACTAGGACACGAAAAAACCGTAAATTATCAATAGAATAAAGCTATAAAAAAAATTATTCATCACAAAAGCTTAATCCTTTCAGCTAAGATACCACTTTTACCAAAAAGATGCTTTACTTTTTTCATAACATTAAGTGTAGCAGGTTTGTACCATGATCTTTTGTTCAGGATCATGCTTTTATTTTTTTGAGTTTAATCACAAATATAATGTAATAGCATGTAATTTACATATTTTAAACCACCCAAACATAAAAAAACAAATTCATATTTTGTATTTCTTGATATGGTGGTTTTTTATAAAAAACACTCAAGCTGTATTAATTACTAATTAACTTTTTTCAGCATTAAATGTCACATAGTGATAAAAATACGAGTCACCATTCACTCAATTAATTGTTTTTTCACTTCTTGCCAGCAGTTCTCCATCTCTTCCAATGTCGCTTGTTCTATGTTGCCTTTTTTCTCTGCTAATAATTTTTCGACTAAACGAAAACGTTGCTCAAATTTACGACATGCCCTATTTAATGCCTGTTCTGGCTTTTGTTTTAAGTGACGAGTGAGATTGACAACAGAAAATAATAAATCACCTAATTCATCTTCTACACGTGATGCATCAATAGGCTCTTTTTTCACCTCAGCTATAACTTCATCAATTTCTTCATAAACTTTACCTAATACAGGCTCTAGCGTATCCCAATCAAATCCAACACAAGCACAGCGCTTTTGAATTTTCTCCGCTTTCATCAAAGCGGGTAATGTTGCAGGAATATCATCAAGTAATGAAAATTGTGCTTTTGCTTCTCTTTCTTGTGCTTTGAGTTTTTCCCAGCGATATTTTTCTGTCGCTAAATGATTGCCATTTTCAGTGGCAAAAATATGAGGATGGCGCCGTTCTAACTTATGACTAATTGCTTCACAAACATCATTAAAATCAAATAATTTTTGCTCTTGAGCCATTCGTGAATAAAATACAACTTGATAAAGCAAGTCACCCAACTCTTCTTTTAAATCAGAAAAATCTCTACGAGCAATAGCGTCCAACACTTCATACGTTTCTTCTAATGTATAAGGTGCGATAGTGTCAAAAGTCTGCACTTTATCCCATTCGCATCCAGTATCAGGATCACGTAGTTGCGCCATAATTTCTAATAAACGAAAGATTTCACGATTTTCTGACATCATATTGCCTTTTAAATAAGAGTGAATTTTATCCTGTTTAACATATTGTTAGATAAAAAAATGCCGAGAACATTTGTCTCGGCATTTTATCATTTTAATGTTCTAGTGAGAAAAGCGTTTCGCTTCTATCACATCAGGCAACTGATTAAGTTTTGCCAAAATACGACCTAATACTTGTAGATTATAAATTTCAATATTCATGTCAATTGTCGCAATTTGTTGTTTTACATCACTGCGGCTACTCACACCCAGTACGTTCACTTTTTCATTCGCTAAAATGGTGGTGATATCACGTAATAAACCACTACGATCATTAGCCACAACACGCACGATTAATGAATATCCACTAGAATAGTTTTCACCCCAAACAGCATCGACGATACGCTCTGGTGCATGAGAACTTAATTCTGCTAATTGTTCACAATCAGCACGGTGAATTGAGATCCCTCGCCCTTTAGTAATAAAACCGACAATATTATCGCCAGGTATTGGCTGGCAACAACGCGCGATGTGATGCATTAAATTGCCCACACCTTCAACAACAATACTACTACCAGAACCCGCTGTTCTTTGTGGTGGCGCTTTATTTTCTAATGTACGTAAGGCTTCTTTATCTTCATCCTCAGCGGTGGTTTTATTCAATTTACTTTGAATAAAATTAACAAGCTGATTAATTCGAATATCACCGACACCAATACCCGCAAGCACCTCATCAACACTATGCACGTTATAACGTGCTACCAGCAATTTTTCTGCTTCTTTCATATTGATATCAAGATGCGCTAATTCATTATCAAGAATTTGACGACCTGCGAGGATATTTTTATCTCTATCTTGTTTACGGAACCAGTTGTGTATCTTAGCGCGGCCACGACTGGTTGTAACATAACCTAAGTTCGGATTTAGCCAATCGCGACTTGGATTAGGTTGTTTTTGAGTGATAATTTCAATTTGATCACCCATTTGTAGTTGGTAACTAAATGGCACAATACGGCCACCAATTTTAGCACCAATACAGCGGTGCCCCACATCACTGTGGATATGGTAAGCAAAATCAAGCGGTGTAGAGCCGGTAGGTAAATCAATCACATCACCTTTAGGCGTAAAGACATAAACTCTATCATCAAAGACTTGACTACGAACCTCATCTAGCATTTCGCCAGAATCCGCCATCTCTTCTTGCCATGCAATCAGTTTACGTAACCAAGCAATACGATTTTCATAACTACCTGTACCACTTTTCGTTGTCGCACCGGTTGCACCTTCTTTATATTTCCAGTGCGCTGCAACACCTAATTCTGCATCTTCATGCATTTGACGAGTACGAATTTGAATTTCGACAGTTTTACCTTCGGGTCCTAAAACGACGGTATGAATTGATTGATAACCATTAGGTTTAGGATTGGCTACATAATCGTCGAATTCATCAGGTAAATGACGGAAATGGGTATGAACGATACCAAGTGCAGCGTAGCAGTCTTGTAAACGCTCAACCACAATACGTACTGCTCTAACATCAAATAGCTCATCAAAAGAAAGGGCTTTTTTCTTCATTTTGCGCCAAATACTATAGATATGCTTGGGGCGTCCATAGATATCAACATCAATATTTTCTTGCTTCATGTAACTACGAACATGACTGACAAAATTATCTATATATTGTTCTCTATCAATACGACGTTCATGAAGTAAGCTCGCAATTTTTTTATATTCATCAGGGTGAAGATAACGGAAACAAAAATCTTCTAATTCCCATTTTAATTGTCCAATGCCCAATCTATTGGCCAAAGGCGCATAAATATTAAAACATTCTTTGGCAGCAAGTACGCGTTCGTCTTCTGTTGCATCTTTCACTTCCCGTAAATGTGCAATACGCTCTGAAAGTTTGATAACAACGCAACGGAAATCCTCAACCATTGAAAGTAACATGCGACGAATATTGTCAACTTGTACAGAACTGGTTTCATTCGTATGGGTGGCTTTAAGTTGGCGAATGGCATCCATTTCCATAACACCACGAACCAAACTCCAAATAGAAGCCCCAAAATGTTCTGTTGTTGTTTCTTGATCAATAAGATTCGCTTCGGCAAGAGGAAAAAGTAGCGCCGCTTTCATGCTATCTTTATCCATGCTGAGCGTCGAAAGAAGTTCAACCATCTCAACACCGCGCCACAACAGCAATTGTGCATCTTCGTGCCCCTGTACCATACGATGACAGTATTCCCAGGTTTGCGCGATATCACTGCCAGCACTAGCTGGAGTCAAATTGAGGCTATTGACCCACTTATCAACAGCGAACTCTCCTGCAGGTGTTAAGTGAGCACTTCTAACTGCTACCATATTCTCTCCCTACCAGATATAAATCTTATTGACTGGCGACATGTTTATTTTCGACTAAACAATGCCATTGATTCCAGATGACCTGTTTGTGGAAACATATCCAACATTTTCAAATGAGTTAATTGATATCCAGAATCTAATAATATCTTGCTATCTCTTGCTAACGTGGTCGGATTACACGAGACATAAACAATTTTTTCGGGCGATAGCCCCACAATATGTGGCATAACTTCTGCGGCGCCAGCTCTTGCAGGATCTAATAACACTTTATTAAATCCTTCTTTTGCCCATGGCATAGCAGAAAAATCAGCGGACAAATCAGCATGCCAAAAATGCGCATTCTTTAATTGGTTTAATGTCGCATTATTTTTCGCCATATCAACCAATGCCGGAACACCTTCGATACCAACGACATGCGTGACTCTTTTCGCAATAGGTAATGTGAAATTGCCCATTCCACAAAACAAGTCCAGCACACGATCACTTAATGATAAATCAAGCCATTCTATCGCTTGAACCACCATTAAAGGGTTAACCTCATCATTAACTTGAATAAAGTCAGTTGGTGCAAAGTGCAGGTTTAGACCGTCTATTTGGTAGAAGGGTTCCTTTTTTGATGGTATTAATCGTGCTATCTCATCATGATTACCAGCAAGATAAACGGTTACTTGATAGTTATGAGAGAAATCTCTCAATCGTGCTTTATCATTTTCAGATAATGGAGATAAATGACGCAAAATGACAAGAGGCCCATTATCAGCCAATACTATCTCTACATGCCCTAATTCACGCACTGCTGATAGTTGTTTAAGCACATTAAAGAGTGGTTGCAATAATTCATTTAATTGTGGTTTCAGCACTGGGCATGTTTCTATCATCACTAAATCGTTAGAACGCTCTTGACGAAACCCCATCACCAAGCCTTTTTCTTGGTGAAAGCGTAATCCAAGTCTTGCTCTACGACGATAGCCATATTCTGCACCTGCAATGATAGGTTTTGCAGAAATGGTGACACCAGTTTCACGTTTAATCAGATGTGATAATACATCTGCTTTTGTCGTTCGTTGTAACGAAATAGGAACATGTTGCTGCTGACATCCACCACAGCGTTCATAGTAACGACAATGAGGCGTAACGCGTTGTGGGCTTGTCACTAAGAGTTTGATAACTTCACCCTTCGCAAACTGGCGTTTTTCTTCTATTAAACGAATACGTGCAGTTTCTTCTGGTAGTAATCCTTTTACAAAAATTGTTTTGCCACCAGCATGTGCAATACCTTGACCATTTGCATCCAATGCAGTCGCGGTCACATCCAGCATTGTTGCCTGCTTTTTAGCAGGGCGTTTCTTAGGAGAATAAAACTGCACCATAGTAATAAATTTGTGTGTTGATAAAGAGTTAATTGAGAAATGCCATTATGTTAAAGTACGTTATCTATTTAATAACGTAGATTTGGGAACGCCACATTTCAAAATAAGACATAAGGAGAGTATAACATCTAACAAGTTATTTACTTAACTGATATAAGCAATAATTTCGTTAAAATGAAAAATATTTGTGTGAATACATCAAAAGAGATTAAGACTAAATCTTATATTTTCCTATAACTAATAAATATTATATATAAATTTTTCATTAAGTAATTTTACAATTAACGACATATATTTTCCTATATTTTAATAAGACATAACCTAATTTCGTTGAAAATTTAAAATTATCATTAATTAATAAGATAGAAATGACATATTTGCTTATCTATTAATCACAAACCATTAATTTTCTATATTCTTCATAGGCATAATGATCCGTCATTCCACTGATATAATCTTGAATCAATCTTGTTCGATAATAAAATTCTAAAAGACGACCTTGCTCAGAATTTATATCATTTAATTTATCTAACGCTTCGTTATAGGCAAGTTTATGTTTAACCGAAAGCTTATGATATAAACGCGTCTCAATGACATATTCAGGATGTTCATTATATTTATGCAGTTTTAAAAAATCATTTGTCGGTAATAAAAGTAAGGATTTATAAATCTCTAATAAACCACTAATAACTCGATAACCTTTCATTTCGAGCTCTTCAACTTCAGGGTGGCTAAATACCCATTTTTGCGCAACGCGCTTTAATGTTGCTAATAGTCTATGCTCAGCACTATTACCCTCTAATAGTGCATTATTGAAGTTTCCTTCATAAACTTTATCTAAATTTTTGATAAAACGTTGCGCGGTATAAGGAACTAATTTACCTGTTATATAAACACGTAAATACATAAAAAATTGATCTTGCATACTACGTTTGGCTTCATTTTGATCAACTTTTTTATAGGCGCGATTAACGGTAATATCAAACAAATCACCTTCTGTCATGTCGCCATTTTCACACCAAGCATCACGTAGTAATTGAACAAGGCGATTAATATCAAAAATGCCTTTTTCAACAGCATCATCTAAATCAGCAATGCAATAAGAGATATCATCTGCGGCTTCCATAATATAAGTCAGAGGGAAACGGCAGAATTCCCCCATTGAAAGTTTATCTCTTAATTCTTTGACGAATTCTTTTTCAGACCAGTAATAGCCCGGTTTTTTCATCAAATAGTGGTATTCATTAGGGATATCACCTTGCCAATAAGCAGGACGCGTATATTTCAACACACAACCAATTTGCGCATAGGTTAAATTGAGCTTAAGAATATGATGCGCCATTCTAATGGCTTGTGCATTACCTTCAAAATGACATAAATCTTGACGAAGTGTTTGTTTTAATTTGTTAATTTCTTCATCTACACCATATTGCATAGGAGCAAATAGGCAACTGTCAAATTCACTTGTACCTTCTGGTGATAAGACTTTACGAAACCAGTGTTTAATTGCAGCTTCACCAAAATGACCAAAAGGAGGGTTACCAATATCGTGCATTAAACACGCCATCTCAATTAAGCTTTCAACGCTATCAATACGTTCACTTAAGCCGTATTCATCCAATTTATGTTGTTTTTTAAATTCACCAATAATTTGCTTGGCGATATAGCGACCAATTTGCTGTACTTCAAGAGAATGCGTAAGACGACTACGTACAGCAGAATTTTGCTCTAGAGGAAAAACTTGTGTTTTTTGTTGTAAACGACGGATAGCTGCTGAATTAATAATACGGCCACGATCACTTTCAAACTGTCTAGAAACTTGCATTTCATCGTTAATATCAATGTCACTGCTATTATATTTGCGTTGATAATTTAACTTCAGTTTAAAGTCGATCATTTCTATCCTCTTTGATGGTTTTGATGAAACGAATTCTCTACTTTATATCGCGTTTTTCTGATAGATGCTAAACTCTATAAACATTTTTTTTAACGGCGAATATACATGGGAGTATGACACAATGAGAGTTGGTGTAATAGGTGCAATGGAGCAAGAAGTCACACTTTTACGTGATCAAATTGAAGACTGCAAAACATTGTCACTAGGTGGTTGTGAAATATATACCGGTCAAATTAAAGGTGTTGATGTCGCCTTATTAAAATCAGGTATTGGTAAAGTGGCTGCGGCCATTGGTACAACATTACTACTCGATCATTTTCAACCCGATGTTGTTATTAATACAGGCTCAGCGGGAGGGTTAGATCCTAAATTAAATGTTGGTGATATCGTTATTTCTACTGAAGTACGCTATCACGATGTCGATGTGACCGCATTTGGTTATGAACCAGGTCAAATGGCACAATGCCCTGCGGCATTTTCGGCTGATAATAAATTAATTAATATCGCTCAAGACTGTATTGAATCACTGAAGTTAAATGCAGTTCGTGAGTTAATTTGTAGTGGTGATGCATTTATTAATGGCGCAGAGCCTTTAACTCGCATTCGTAAAACCTTTCCTAATGTTGCTGCTGTTGAAATGGAATCCACTGCTATTGGTCAGGTTTGTCATCAATTTAAAACACCATTTGTCGTTGTACGTGCTATCTCTGATGTAGCAGACAAAGAATCGCATCTAAGTTTTGATGAATTTTTATCTGTAGCTGCGCGTCAATCAAGCTTAATGGTAACTACGATGTTGGATAAACTAAAAGACTAATTCGTCTTAAATTATTCAATCATAACCCGTCTTTATTTTTACTTTAATTAGATAAGAATAGGCGGGTGTGTTTATTGGGAATAACATGCGTCTATTTATCGTTGTTGGTACATTATTAAGTTCATTCATTTTAACTATATCGTCTTTCGCCACCACTCCCGCTAAGCGTATTATTACATTATCACCTTCTGCTACAGAAATGGCTTATGCTGCTGGAATGGGAGATTATATTGTTGGCGTAAGTGCTTACTCTGACTATCCAGAAAATGCCCAAAAAAAAGAGCAAGTCGCAAACTGGCAAGGTATTAATGTAGAGCGAATTTTATTATTAAAACCTGATTTAATTATTGCGTGGCCTGGTGGTAATCCACAACGCCCATTAGATCAGTTAAAAGCTTTAGGTATCCCTATTCTTTATTCTGATCCACATACTATTGATGATGTTGCAAATGAACTAGATATGCTTTCAAAATATAGTGTTCATCCTGAAATTGCTTTAAAAAATGCAGATCAATTACGTCAGAAATATCAACAAATACGGCGCCAATATACGTCTTCTTCAACAGAAATTCGAAAGAAAAAGGCATTTATTCAATTTAGTCTTAATCCTCTTTTTACAACGTCTCATCATTCTCTACAAAGTGATATTACTGAGCAGTGTGGTGGTAAAAATATCTTTGCTGATAGCATTGTCGCTTGGCCTCAAGTTAGCCGTGAACAAGTGCTTATCAGAAAACCTGAAATAATTATCTTTAGTGGCAAAAAAGATCAAATACCCGAAATTCAAGCCTTTTGGCAACCACAGCTTAATATTCCTATTATTGCGATTGATGAAGATAGTTTTAGCCGGCCTGCGCCACGCATTATCAATGCGATGCAACAAATTTGTGAAGCGCTAGCGAACCAATAAGAAATAGATAAAAAATTGAAAGAAAAGTAGGAAAAGAGAGAATATATCGAGGCCATTGAGGTGTTGAAAAAGGACAGTACGTTAAGCCAACAACAAGTACTGCCCCTTATTTTACGTTAACATTAGATGCTAAAAGAAGAACCACAACCACAGGTGCTTTTTGCATTTGGATTAGTGACGATAAAACGGGAACCTTCTAGTCCTTCCGTATAATCAACACAACCACCGACTAAATATTGCAAGCTCATTGGGTCAACCACTAATGCTACGCCTTGTTTTTCGATAGTCATATCGCCGTCATTCATAGCGTCATCAAACGTAAAACCATACTGGAATCCGCTACAACCGCCACCGGTGATATAAACGCGTAAACGCAGATTTGGATTTTCTTCATCTGCAATCAAATCTTTTACTTTATTTGCAGCCGCGTCAGTAAATTGTAACGGCAGAGCCATATCATCACTCATTGTTCACTCCAGACTGGGGTTCCCAGTAAAAAACAGCCAGCAAAATCGTTTTTTATTGCTGATATAATGTGACGATTATCTAATACCTGCTCTTAACCTTCAAGTTTGTTGTGGATAAAATACACTTTTTGCTACTTATCGATTTTCTTAATATTTAACAAATAAATAATAGCAGTGATAAATCAAAATGTTGCTATCGTCTATTTGGCTTCATCTACTCAGTGCTTTAGAATATGCCTTAATATTATGCTCACCCATCATGAGGAGTCTGACATGAGCAAGTCTGAAACGCTTTATAATCTCGCCCAACAAGTGATACCTGGCGGTGTCAACTCACCAGTTAGAGCATTTAATGGTGTCGGTGGAACGCCTCTCTTTATTGAACGTGCTGATGGTGCGTATATTTATGATGCCGATGGACATGCTTATCTTGATTATGTCGGTTCATGGGGACCTATGGTATTAGGTCACAATCACCCTGCTATTCGTGATGCAGTCACAGAAGCGGTACAAAAAGGGTTGAGCTTTGGCGCACCAACAGCCGCTGAAGTTGAAATGGCAAATTTAGTTACTGAACTTGTTCCATCTATGGATATGGTTCGTATGGTGAATTCAGGGACTGAAGCCACAATGAGTGCGATTCGCCTTGCTCGTGGTTATACCGGTCGCGATAAAATCATCAAATTTGAAGGCTGTTATCACGGCCACGCAGATTGCTTACTGGTTAAAGCAGGCTCAGGAGCTTTAACCATGGGTCAACCTAATTCTCCTGGTGTACCTGCTGATTTTGTAAAACATACCTTAACGTGCACTTATAACGATTTAGATTCAGTTCGCCAAGCATTCGAAAACTATCCTGATGAAGTAGCATGTATTATTGTTGAACCTGTTGCAGGTAACATGAATTGTGTTCCACCTAAAGCCGATTTCTTACCCGGTTTACGTGCATTATGTGATGAGTTTGGCGCACTACTCATTATTGATGAAGTGATGACAGGCTTTCGTGTTGCATTAGGTGGTGCTCAAGATTATTACGATGTTGATCCTGATTTAACGTGTTTAGGTAAGATTATTGGTGGCGGTATGCCTGTTGGTGCTTTTGGCGGACATTTAGACGTGATGTCACAATTAGCGCCGATTGGACCTGTTTATCAAGCAGGAACCTTATCAGGAAACCCAATCGCAATGGCAGCAGGCCTTGCGTGTTTAACTGAAGTATCACGCCCTGGCGTTCATGAAACTTTAGATGAACTGACAACATTCCTTGCTGAAGGCTTAATGGAAAAAGCGCAACAAGCAGGTATTCCTCTAGTTGTAAATCATGTTGGTGGTATGTTTGGTATTTTCTTTACTAATGCGAAAGAAGTGACATGCTATCAAGATGTGATGAATTGTGATGTTGAACGCTTTAAACAATTTTTCCATTTAATGTTAGAGCAAAAAGTTTATCTTGCCCCTTCAGCCTTTGAAGCAGGTTTTATGTCTATTGCGCATACCAAAGAAGATATCCAACGCACTATTGATGCTGCTGAGTTTGCTTTTGGTAAAATGCAAAACTAATTCATTATTTAACACGTCTATTTCCCCTAAAATGCTAGCCTAAAACGGCTGGCATTTTTTATTTATGGCTTTAACCATAATAAAAAAACGGCACATGATGTGCCGTTTTTTATTTTTACTGGGTCGAGCTAATGTTACTCAGAAAACATATCTTGTAGCCATTTAGGCGCCATGCTGTCATCGCTATTTTGTTCCACTGGCGCACATAAACTTTCTGGGTTTGATGTCCATACTGGTAATGTACGCACTCCGCTACCAGAGCAAATAAAATTACCATTAGCATCAATCGCCATATCAGTAATATCATCTGGTACTGGTGGATTTAATTTCAATGGCGCTTGGTTATTAAGATAGTCACGATAAAGTAATAGAGCACCTGTTGAACCCGTTAAATTTGTTGGTCCATTATTATCAAGCCCCATCCATGCAATGGTAACTTCTTTGCCATCAATACCTGCAAACCAGCTATCACGCAAATCATTCGTCGTCCCTGTTTTACCAGCAAGATTATAGTGACCAAATTTGGGTTTTAAGACTCGCTGAGCAGTACCTGAATTGACAACTTGTTGCATACCAAACAGTGTCATATAAGCGGCTTGAGGCGAAACGGTTCTTTCTGCTTGAGGGTAACTTTGATAAAGCACAGTACCATCTTGTGCGATTACAGAACGTAATGAAGACAGTTTTGCTCGATTACCTAAACTACCAATCGTTTGGAATGTTTGTGCCACTTCCATTGGGGTTAAGTTTAAAGCGCCTAATAACATAGCGGGTACTTTTTCTAGATTTTCAGCAGGTGCACCTAAATTTATCCATGTCTTAATGACATTATCTAATCCAACTTCTAGGCCAAGATTAACCGTTGGAATATTACGTGATGTCGCTAATGCATCCACCAGCATTAATCTTCCTTTATAACCGCGGTCATAGTTTCTTGGTGCCCAAGGTTTACCGCCTGGAATTGGCACTGAAATAGGTTCATCAGCAAGCCATGTATTTAAACGGAAACGATCTGGCTCACTTAATGCCGTGAGGTATGTTGCAGGTTTTGCAAGTGAACCAATAGAACGACGGGCTGAAAGTGCGCGGTTAAAGCCTGCATATTGTGGTTGAGATCCACCGACTAATGCACGCACTTCACCACTTAAGCGATCAACGACAACCATAGCGCCTTCAAGAGAGTCTATTTTGCGCACTTTACGAATATCAGCAACACCCTCTTCCACTGCTTTCTCAGCAGCATCTTGTGAGATAGGATCAAGCGTTGTGAAAATCTTCGTTCCTGATAAATCGTTAACTTTATCGCCTAATGTTGCTTGTAATTCTTGACGAACTAACTGCATAAAGGCTGGTTGAGGCGTTAATGCTTCACTTCTTGGCTTCACACCTAAAGGACGCGCACTAAGTACATCATAAAGTTCCTGGTCGATGATTTCTTGTGTTTGCAATAATTTCAACACGACATTACGACGCTCTAGTGCAGCTTTCGGGTTTCTCCATGGATTATATGCAGAAGCACCTTTGACCATTCCCACTAATAACGCTTGTTGATCAAGGCTTAACTCATCAACAGGACGACCGAAATAGTACAAACTTGCAAGAGGGAAACCGCGAATTTGTTCATCACCACTTTGCCCTAAAAAGACCTCATTAAGATACAGTTCAAGAATGCGCTCTTTACCATAGCTCGCATCCATAATGACAGCCATATAAGCTTCATTCAGCTTTCTTTTTAAGGTTTTTTCATTGGTTAGAAAGAGGTTTTTAACTAATTGTTGCGTTAGCGTACTCGCACCTTGTACTGTTTTACCCGCAGTAAAGTTTGCGAGAACAGCACGACCAATGGAGTAGAAACTAATACCATCATGTTCATAGAAACGACGGTCTTCTGTTGCAATTAATGTATCAACAAGTAACTGAGGAAATTTATCTCTTGCTAAGAATAAGCGTTGCTCACCATTGGCAGATTGCAGCATCGTAATCAGTTTAGGATCAAGACGGAAAAAACCAAATTGACGCTGATTACTCATATTGATGATACTCACTAAGGAGTTTCCCTCAAATGTGAGCTTCGCCATAATTTGATCTTCATGTCCATCAGGGAAATCGAAAGGTCGGCGTAGCATTTCTATCGTGTTATTTTTAACAACGAACTCGCCAGCACGTGTAATTTTATTGACATGACGATACTGCATACCTTCGAGTAAGCCTACCATCTCCTTTAGGCTATAATTCATTCCTGGTTCTAAATTAACAGTACGACCATACACAGCCGCGGGTAATTCCCACACATTGCCGTCTAAGCGCTCTTTAATTTGAGAATAGAGATAAACGCCATAAACTCCGACTAATACGGCAATGACGATAAGGATTTTTAACAATAGCCAAAAACGACTTTTTTTAGGCTTTTTGGCTGTTTTTTTCTTTCTACTCATGAACGATATCTCTCATTAAAACCCATTTATCCCCTAAAATAACAGGAATCAACATTGTCACTATTTTTCGGTGCTCTCACACAGGAAAGCTCTCAATTTACGGGTATTATTGATAAAATGATATTAACTCCACTTTTTTACGCGCCGTGTTGGTGCAGTATTCTCAGGGGAATCTGGCCATAAATGCTTGGGATAACGACCTTTCATCTCTTTTTGCACTTCTTTATAGCTACCTTGCCAAAATGTCGCGAGTGACGCTGTTTTTTGAATAGGACGCAGTGCTGGAGAAAGCAATTCCATTACTACAGGTAATAGACCATTCGCGACAACAGGACTTTGTTTTTCGCCATAAACTTCTTGAATACGAATAGCGATAATCGGCGGTAATTCCCTATCATACTTTATCGCAACTTTGCTCCCTGTTGGCGCTAAATAGTGCGTTGGAAATAGTTTATCTAGTAACTGATTTTCGCTCCACGTTAATTGATTTTTAATCATCATATTAATATCAATTTGTTGTAGTGCTTTTAATGATTGTATATCACCTAATTCTGGTAATAACCATTGCTGTAATGTTTCTAGTAAATCAGCTTCTTGTAAGAGAGGCAAATTAGCATCAGGGCACCATTTACTGGCTAATTCTAAACGAATAAACCACTGTAATGTTTCTTCATTTAATGAAAGTGATGCAAGCCCATTGTCGCGTACCCAATTTAGCAAAGCATACTGCATTTGTTGTTTATTTGGCTTTTCTAACTCAATTTGATCAAGCTTTAGCTTACCAATAAGGCGTTGCTGCCACGCGATTAGCGCCCCTCTTTTTCCATCCCATTCGACACGAGTATCTTGTTGAATAAGCTCGGGAAATTTTCTAGCTATCTCATTAATATCAATAGGTAATGCTAATAAAATACGAGAATCAGCATAATGCGCATTTTGAAGTAATAATGGCGCAATGATCCATGGCTCATTGCTCAGCATTTCATTGTTATCCATCATTACACCTTGTCCATTAGCTAATTGAAATCGACCTTGATTATCACGATTTTTAGCTATTCTATCAGGGAAACCAACCGCTAATAAATTCGCGAAAAGCTCATGCCTAAATGTACCTTTAATCCCTTTCGTTAGCTGTTTCTCTCGACGCGACCATTCAATATTCTTTTGTGATACAACGGCGTTAAAATGAACATGCCCTCTTGGCGGTGCTTCGAGTATGGCACATAAACGTGCTGCCGTGACAAGATGATCATCACTTTGCTGACTAGCATAATCTAATATTGCGGCTAAGCGAGGCTCTACACCCCACAAAGCCATACGAGTACCTCGTGATGTCAATCCACCATCACTATCAATTGCCCCTAAACGTACTAATAGTGTTTTAGCTGCATTTAATGCAGGTATCGTTGGCTTATCTAACCATAATAATTGGTTAATATCACGACATCCCCACTGCAATATACTAAGCCACAATGTACAAAGATCAGTGTTGAGTATTTCAGGTGGCTGGTAAACACAAAGGCGCTGAGCCTGTTCTTGACTGATTAAATGCCAGCAAATTCCTGCCTCTAATCGACCTGCTCTACCGGCTCTTTGTGTTTGAGATGATTGGCTAATTCGCTGACGAGTGAGTGTGGTAATACCACTTTTCACATCAAATTGTGCGCGTTTCTCAACGGTACTGTCCAAAACTAAGCGAATGCCTTCTATCGTTAAACTGGTTTCTGCAATATTTGTTGCAATTACAACTTTACGAAATCCTTGCTTAACGGGTTCTATTGCTTTTTGTTGCACCTCAAGAGATAGCGCACCATAAAGCGGAAAGAGTAATGTGTCATTAGTCACTTGCGTTTTTAAAAGCGCAGTAACACGTTCAATCTCGCCACTACCCGGTAGAAAAATTAACATTGAGCCAGTTTCTTGCTTCAGTAAACGCAAGGCCATCAATGCAACTTCTTGTTCAAAAGGCTGATGTGAAGAAATGGGATAGTAATGACGTTCTACAGGAAAACTACGACCTTGCGCACTAATAATAGGCGCATTAGGCAGTAAGGTATTGAGCTTTTGATAGTCTAATGTCGCTGACATAATCAAAATACGCAAATCATCACGTAACGCTGATTGAACATCTAGCAACAATGCGAGTGCGAAATCAGCCTGTAAGCTTCTTTCATGAAATTCATCTAATATGACTAAACTCACCCCTGTTAACTCAGGAGAATCTTGCAGCATTCGCGTTAAAACCCCTTCTGTCACCACTTCAAGCCGTGTATGTTTGCTCACTCGACTTTCCGCTTTCATACGATAGCCAATGGTATTACCTACTTCTTCATTAAGCTGTTTAGCGAGATAGTGAGCGATACTTTTTGCAGCAATACGTCTTGGCTCTAATAAAATGATTTTACCGTCAAAGAGCCTTTGCTGAAGTAAATAAAGGGGAAGTGCTGTCGATTTACCTGCACCTGTTGGCGCATAAAGTAATACCTGTAGGGATTGTTTTAACGCGGTAACAATATTTTCTGTTACATCAAATATTGGCAATAAATGCACACAAGCTCCATGATTCATTAACTTTCGCTAGAAGACATTGTAGCATTAGCCCCCAATTAAAGGATGTATTTTCACTGGAGTCACTATGAAATTTGAGCAACCCTTAAAATCGGCCACTTTACTAAAACGATATAAACGTTTTTTAGCAGACGTCGTAAAGGATAATGGGGAAGAATTCACCCTTCATTGTGCCAACACAGGTGCAATGACGGGATGTGCCACACCAGGTGATACTGTTTGGTATTCAACATCAACAAATACGAAACGAAAATATCCTTGTAGCTGGGAATTAACACAAACCCAAACAGGTGATTGGATCTGTGTCAATACGCTAAGAGCGAACACAATTGTTGCTGATGCTATCGAAGCAGGACATATTCCAGAATTATCTGAATATGATGAGGTGAAACGGGAAGTGAAGTATGGCAATGAGAACAGCCGTATTGACATTTTACTTAAATCAAATCATAACGTTGATTGCTATATTGAAGTGAAGTCAGTCACCTTGTTACAAGGTGGAATGGGATACTTTCCTGATGCGAAAACTGAACGTGGTCAAAAACACTTAAGAGAGTTGACCGCTATCGCAAAATCGGGCTTAAGGGCTGTTTTATTTTATGCAGTTCCCCATACTGGGATCACGGAAGTCGCTGTTGCTAAAGAGATTGACCCACACTATGCTTCATTGCTGGAACAAGCTGTTGATGCTGGGGTTGAAATTCTGTGTTATCGCATCAATATTAGTGACTATGATTTAACACTTGGGATGCAATTACCTTTTATTTCAAAAGGTTAATATATTTTCATGGTAGTAGTTAAGTTTTTTTTAACTAAAATGGCCTTTTTCCTTGAGAGCCTTCACACCATACGAAAACTTATTGAAGGAATAATTGCTATCCTCGCGGGCATCTGCTATTTATAGCGCCCTATTTTTTCCCTTCTAGTTTTATTGGTCGGGATTATTCAGAAATGCGTATGTAGGATATGTAGGAGAAGCATTATGCAAGAAGGGCAAAAGCGTAAAACATCGTCCATGAGCATTCTCGCTATCGCTGGCGTAGAGCCTTATCAGGAGAAAGCTGGCGAAGAGTACATGAACGAAGCCCAATTAGCGCATTTTAAGCTAATACTTGAATCTTGGCGCAACCAACTCAGGGACGAAGTCAACCGCACCGTTACTCATATGCAAGATGAGGCGGCAAACTTCCCCGATCCCGTTGACCGTGCTGCACAAGAAGAAGAATTCAGTCTTGAGCTGCGTAACCGAGATCGTGAACGTAAACTCATTAAGAAAATAGAGAAAACACTGAAAAAAGTCGAAGATGATGACTTTGGTTTTTGTGAATCATGTGGGGTTGAAATCGGTATTCGCCGTTTAGAAGCTCGCCCTACCGCTGATTTATGTATTGACTGTAAAACTCTAGCCGAAATCCGTGAAAAACAGATGGCTGGCTAATTAATGAGTCCACGCCTCAGTGCATCCCTGTACTGAGGCGCTTATCTGAATCTTCCAATGCATAAGATTACAGACCTTATAAGCGAAACAGGACGTTTGTCGCTATCATCATTGGGTAGCTTGGCTATAGCAAAACTCGCTTATTACCAAGTATACAAATCTCGAATTTTGCTCTTTCATATCACTTTGGATGTCAAAATACGAGAAAACCTTAGCACGACTTCCTCTATAATTTTTATCTTAGATAATCATAATATGTTATCAATGAAGATTAATGCCTATCTTTTGGCTAATCTACATTCAAAGTCTGTTATTATTGATATATTACAATTGATTAATGAGATAGTAATAATGGGTTACCAATACAATTTACCCATATTAAAAAGAGAGATTATTGCAATTGTGGTCTCATTGATTATCTAATAACAAGATAATCATTAGCGATATGATGAATAAACCACACAAAGCATTCTCAAAAAATGTTCAGTAGGCTATGATTAGCCGCTTAATTTTATAATTATTAGATTTTATTATTCGAGGTGTCATATTTTTAACCGAGTAGCACATTTCTGCCGTAATCTACTAGGGCGACAAACACCGTCGTCAGATACACAATCGGTAGCAAGTGAAAGGCCAGTCACTGCATCTGACCAACCTAAACAAGAAACACAGAAAACTGTGCGTCGGCGTCCTGCCTTATCTGCAGACCGTCCCCGTAATAAAAAGAGTAATAAAGAAAAGGCGAACGGGAGTGATTTGCCAATGACAGTGATCCCAAGAGATCAACACCCTATTTCACGTAATGATATCAGCGATAATGCACTTAAAGTTCTCTATCGTCTAAATAACTCGGGATTCCAAGCCTATTTAGTTGGCGGTGGTGTACGTGATTTATTATTAGGGAAAAAACCCAAAGATTTTGATATTGCAACAAATGCGACACCTGAAGAAGTTCGTCGTTTATTTCGTAATAGTCGTTTAGTCGGTCGACGTTTTCGACTTGCCCATATAATGTTTGGCCCTGAAGTGATAGAAGTGGCAACATTTCGTGGTTCTCATGAAGATCATGACGTTTCAGACAACAACCAATCCCAGCAAGCTCAAAGCGGTATGTTATTACGTGA
Organism: Proteus myxofaciens ATCC 19692; assembly: GCF_001654855.1. GTDB lineage: Bacteria > Pseudomonadota > Gammaproteobacteria > Enterobacterales > Enterobacteriaceae > Proteus > Proteus myxofaciens. The sequence goes on along the minus strand of NZ_LXEN01000114.1, from coordinate 13,580 downwards.
TAATATCTTTGGATCTATTGAAGAAGATGCCATTCGTCGTGATTTTACGCTAAACAGCCTCTATTATGGCGTTGATGATTTCGCAGTACGTGACTTTATTGGTGGGCTTGCTGATTTGAAAGCCGGTATTATTCGCTTAATTGGCTCACCAGAAACACGTTATCGTGAAGATCCTGTCAGGATGCTCAGAGCTATTCGTTTTGCCAGTAAGCTCGATATGCGTATTGCGCCTGAAACGGAAGAACCCATTAGCCGTTTAGCGCCACTTTTACGTAATATTCCATCAGCGCGTTTATTTGAAGAATCGCTGAAATTACTACAAACGGGTCATGGCTATAAATCGTATACATTAATGCGCCATTATCAGTTACTTGAGCCTCTTTTTCCATTAGTTGCGTCAGGAATAACAGAGCAACAAGATACACCAATGGAGCGAATTATAGAGCAAGTGCTGAAAAATACAGATTACCGTATCAAAAAAGAGATGCGCGTTAATCCAGCCTTCTTGTTCGCGGTAATGCTTTGGTATCCATTAGTTGAACATGCTGAAAAATTAGCGCAGGAAAGTGGTCTTTCCTACTATGATGCATTCTCAATGGCAATGAATGATATTTTAGATGAACAATGTCGTACTATTGCGATACCAAAGCGTATTACAACAACGATGCGTGATATCTGGCAATTACAGCAACGTTTACCTAAGCGTCAAGGACGTCGTGCTAACAAGTTACTTGAGCATCCTAAATTCCGTGCAGCTTTCGATTTACTGGAATTGCGTGCCAATGTACAACGAAATCCAGAGCTACAAGCACTTGCTTCGTGGTGGGCTGATTTTCAATCATCCAATAATACACAACAACGTTCAATGGTATCTGAATTAGGACAAGCGCCGGTTCGTCGTCGTCCTCGTAAACGTCCTCGTCATCCTCATGCTAAATCCGCATCATCACGACATGAGAATAATAACAATGAATAAACCTATAAAACGTGTTTATCTCATTTTGGGGAGTAATTTAAATGAGCCAGAAGAGCAAGTAAATTCAGCAATTAAAGCGATAAGCGAGCTCCCACTCACCATGTTTATCGCACAATCGCCTTGGTATCGCACACGTCCTATGGGGCCTCAAGATCAACCTGATTACCTCAATGTTGCACTTGCGATTGATACCGAATTAGCACCAGAAGCATTGCTTGATAACACGCAAGCTATCGAACTCACACAAGGCAGAGTAAGAAAAGAAGGCCATCGCTGGGGACCGAGAACGCTTGATATTGATATCATGTTATTTGGTGATGAAATTATCAATACTGAGCGCTTAACCGTGCCTCATTATGGGCTAAAAGAGCGTGAATTTATGCTCTATCCTCTTGCTGATTTAGCGCCTAATTTATGTTTTCCTGATGGTGAACGTTTAGCGGATAGATTAGCGCTAGTGCCTAAAAATGGTATGGAAATTTGGTAATTAATACCTTATAAAGTAGGTTGATACTATTCGCAACTCCCGCTGTATCAACCTTGTTCTGTCCCCCTTTCCTGCAATTTACATCTCTTTTTTATCGCCTACTTATTGTTCTCTAACATCTTGATATTCATAAAAACGTATTATAAATCTCTCTTTTTCATTACCAAATTAACTACTTTCTCTTCGCTTTTATAAGTTAAATGCTACAATTTGAAAGGCTTTATTTATTTTATGTCACATTTTCTTTAATAAACAAATAATTAAGTGAGATAAATAATTACCCTTACACGCAAACACACCACGGAGTTTATGACAGTGAAACCAACGACACTTTCAACGCTTAATCGCTATAAGCAAGAAAACAAAAAATTTGCCACTATTACCGCTTATGATGCGAGTTTTGCTCGTTTGTTTGCCGAAGAAGGCATACAAGCTATGCTGATTGGTGATTCATTAGGAATGACACTACAAGGTCATGACAGTACTCTGCCTGTTACTATAGAACACATTGCCTATCACACACGTTGTGTTAGAGCAGGAGCACCACAGGCATTTTTGATTGCTGATATGCCTTTTATGTCATACTCGACTCCAGAGCAAGCTTGTCTTAATGCTGCAACCTTAATGCAAGCAGGCGCTAATATGGTCAAAATTGAAGGTGGTAGTTGGTTAATACCAACCGTTAAAATGCTAACAGAACGCGCAGTGCCTGTTTGTATTCATTTAGGTCTGACACCGCAATCTGTAAATGTTTTTGGCGGTTATAAAGTACAAGGTAGAGATGAACAAGTAGCAGAACAGCTAAAACAAGATGCGATAGCACTTGAAAAAGCCGGTGCTCAATTAGCCGTTTTAGAATGTGTTCCTGTTTCCTTAGCCAAGGCCATTACTGATACCGCGATAATGCCGGTTATTGGTATTGGCGCAGGAAATGTTACTGATGGACAAATTCTGGTTATGCATGATTTATTGGGATTAACACCCAAACCACCTAAATTCTCTAAAGATTTCTTACAAGAGGCTGGAACATTACGTAAAGCAGTAAGACTTTATGTTCAACAAGTTGAACAAATACAATTTCCACAAGAACAGCATTCATTTAGCTAATTTATTATCTAAATTCATCTATTTCGAAGGAGTTACACCATGCTAATTATTGAAACTGCGTTTATCTTACGTAAAGAAATTAAACGATTAAAGCAAGAAGGTAAACGTATTGCACTGGTGCCTACAATGGGAAATCTTCATGATGGTCATTTAAAACTCATTGAAGAAGCTCGCATTCATGCTGATATCGTAATTGCCTCTATTTTTGTTAATCCTATGCAATTTGATAGAGAAGCCGATTTAGCAAGTTACCCTCGTACATTACAAGAAGACTGTGAATTATTACGTAATAAAAAAGTCGATATTATCTTTGCACCATCAGCAAAAGAGATGTATCCACATGGCATGGAAAGCCAGACTACTGTTGATGTACCCGTACTTTCTACAATATTAGAAGGCGCTAATCGTCCTGGTCATTTTCGTGGTGTCACAACAGTTGTAAATAAACTATTCAATTTAGTCCAACCAGATGTTGCTATGTTTGGTGAAAAAGACTATCAGCAGTTACAAATCATTAAAAAAATGGTGAGTGATTTAAGTATGGAAACCAGCATCATTCCTGTACCTATTGTTCGTGATAAAAATGGATTAGCGTTAAGTTCGCGTAATCGTTTATTATCAGAAACTGAAAAACAGCAAGCGCCTGTACTTTATAAAGCCATGCAAGAAATTGCAGAACAACTAAAATCAGGAAATCATGATGTAAATCAGCTACTGCAAAATGCAAAAGCAACACTAGAGACTCAAAGTTTTCGTGCTGATGAATGTTTCATTTGTGATGCAGATACGCTAAAACCGCTTGATGAACAAAGCCGTCGTGCCGTGGTCTTAATGGCAGCATGGTTAGGCAATACTCGACTGATTGATAATCAGCAAGTTAATTTAGTCTAATTTAATAAAAACAGGAAACACAACAATGTTACGCACAATGTTACAAGGGAAACTTCATCGCGTAAAAGTCACACAAGCCTACCTTCATTACGAAGGATCTTGCGCTATCGATCAAGACTTTATGGATGCGGCAGGGATCCTCGAAAATGAAGCGATTGATATTTACAATGTAGACAACGGTGAACGCTTTTCAACTTATGCCATTAGTGCTGAAAGAGGATCACTTATCATTTCAGTTAATGGCGCTGCTGCTCGTCGTGCAGCTGTTGGTGATCGTTTGATAATCTGTTCTTATGTACAAATTCCTGATAGTGATGCTCGTAGCCATAAACCTAACATTGCCTATTTTGAAGGTGATAATGAGATGAAACGTATCGCTAAAGCCGTACCTGTTCAGGTTGCTTAAGCACAAACTACCATCATTTTGTATAAACGGATGTTCCCTGTTTATCGCAAATATTCATCACTGGCTTAATGGATAACGAATATAACAAAGGCACTCATTTAAGTGCCTTTTCTGTTTAACAAACTTATTTGAGAATTATAAATTGCCCTGAGAAAGATATTTTTGCATTTCATCCGAAGGCACCATACCACCTCCTGTTGCCCATACTAAATGTGTAGCATTTTGCATTTTATGGCTATCTAGCGATAAACGTTGCAGATATTCTTGCCCACGAGAAATATGGACTGCCCCCATCATTCCTGCAAGTGCAGATGGCTCTAATTGAATATTCTCTTCTTTATAAAGAAGGCTCAGTAAACCATAAAGCTCTTGGTCTGATATTGTGTAATAACCGTCAATTAAACGTTCCATAGCGCGACCTACAAAGCCCGATGCTCTACCAACTGCCAAACCATCAGCCGCTGTCATATTATCAATACCAATTTCTTGTACTGAAATACCATCATGCAATTGAGTATGTACGCCTAATAACATACATGGTGAATGCGTTGGCTCTGCAAATAGGCAGTGAACTGCATCACCAAATGCGAGTTTCAGTCCAAAAGCGACACCACCAGGACCACCACCGACACCACAGGGTAAAGAAACAAAGAGAGGATGCTCACTATCAACACGAATACCCTTTTCTTTAAATTGCTGTTTTAAGCGTAAACCTGCCACACCATAACCTAAAAAGAGTGTTTTAGAATTTTCATCATCAATAAAAAAGCAGTGAGGATTTTTTTGTGCTTCTTTTCGGCCTTGCTCTACTGCAATGCTATAATCTTGTTCATATTCAACAACATTGACACCATGAGAACGAAGTTTATCTTTTTTCCACTGACGCGCATCAGCAGACATATGAACACTCACACTAAAACCTAATTTTGCGCTGATAATCCCAATTGACATACCTAAATTACCGGTAGAGCCGACAGCAATACTATATTGACTGAAAAAATCACGAAATTTATCTGAAAATAAAATTTCATAATTATCTTCTTTCGTTAATAACCCTGCTTTAATCGCTAATTTTTCAGCATGAGTTAATACTTCATAAATACCACCTCTTGCTTTAATTGACCCAGAAATAGGTAAATGACTGTCTTTCTTTAAGCGTAATTGCCCTGTAATTGGAGTTTGATAACGCGCTTCTAATGCCTTTTTCATGTGTGGAATATCCACAACCTCAGACTCAATGATACCTTTAGTCACCGCCGTTTCTGGAAATGCTTTGACTAAGTAAGGAGCAAAACGCGTTAATCTCTCTTGAGCATCAATAACATCCTCTAACGTTAAACCAACATAAAAAAGTCCTTGGTCAGCAGTTGTTATATTTGGGTTAAACCACACCACTTCTTTTAAATCCACTAAATCTTTTACCAATGGAAAATCATAAATAAGTTTTTTTACATCTCGTTGAGTCATAATTTTTTCTCTTATATGAAAAAAGAACGTATAAAAGTGCCACCAAATTCAACGGTTTTATTTACATCCCAGTACCGAAAAAAGAGGGTGAAAAGGAAAGCTAACAAAAGGATAAGACTTAAATTTTGTTATAGTAAATACGATAAGCAAGATATTAATAATAAGGATGCTGAGTACTAAAAGTATTGAATGCATATATCCATCTAAAATATTTTATGTATTGTTAAACTTATTGAATACTATTAATCAAGGACTGACAAATGAGAAAATTAGCGTTGAGGTGAATTTATTTCATCTCAATAAGTGATAATATCCACAAATAAATACGAGATATAAAAATCCTAAACAACAATCAGCTTAATGTTTTCTTTATTATTAATTAAAGTTATATTTAATCGAATAAATATAGAGATATGAAATAAAAAATGTTGAGAACATCCCCTATTCTACTAAGAAATCAACGATTAACGAGCCACCAATTAGCACGACTTCATACCTTTGAAGCAACAAGCCGTCACCTTTCTTTTGCATTAGCAGCACAAGAGTTATCACTAACACCTAGTGCAATTAGTCATCGTATTAATACATTAGAAGATGAACTCGGCATTAAACTCTTTAACCGCTTTCACCGCAGAATTGAGCTAACCTGTGAAGGTGAACGTATTTATTGGGCATTAAAGAAAATGCTAGAAGATATTAATCAAGAAATTCTCGATATCTACAATCAAGAAGCTTCTGGCATATTAACCATCTATTCTCGCCCTTCTATTGCACAATGTTTATTAGTGCCTCATATTGCTGATTTTATTCAACATTACCCTTCTATTGAGCTGAATTTGCTGACAGGTAACGATGATATTAATTTTCGTGGCTACGGCATCGATCTTGCTATTTACTTTGATGATAAGCATTTAAAAAATCTTTATTATGAAGATCTCATGTCAGAATCAATCATTCCTGTTTGTAGCCCTAAATATGCACAAGAGCATGAATTAATGGGTAATCCTCATCATCTTGCAAATTGTACTTTATTGCATGATAGACAAGCTTGGGATCATATTTCTGATTTTGATGAATGGCGAGCATGGAGTGAATCAAAAGGATTATCTTTATTTCCTCATCGTGGAAATATCTGTTTTGATCGTTCTGATCTTGCTGTTATCGCTGCAATTAATCACGCGGGTGTTGCCATGGGAAGAACGCGCTTAATACAAAAAAAACTCGCCGATAAAGAATTAATTATTCCTTTTAAAAATAGTGAGTTTCTCTGCTCTCAGCGTTATTACTTTGTCACTCGTAATGAAAAACATAATGTTAAAGTTCAGCTATTTATTCAGTGGCTAAAAGATAAAGTTAAAGAACCATTACTCTTATCTAAATAAACAGACGTAGTTATCTAAATTCACTTAAACATGATATTTACTAGTATCACCGTAAATTAATAACAGGAAAATATATTAATATGAGATTTTTTCGTTTATTCCTTATTCCATTATTTGCTGCATTTTGTCTACCCACCTTTGCTACTCAAGAAACAACCTTTGATAAGGCCAAAATAACAGAGAGTCAACTTAATGGACGAGTAGGTTATACCGTACTTGATCTAACCAGCGGGAATATACTTGAAAACTATCGCGCTAAAGAACGTTTTCCTATGATGAGTACTTTCAAAGTGCTGCTATGTGCTGCTGTATTATCACGCGTAGATAACGGTCAAGAGCAACTCGATCGTCGTATAAAGTATAATCAAAATGACTTAATCGAGTACTCACCTATTACAGAACAACATATTACCGATGGTATGACTGTGGGTGAACTATGCGAAGCCACGATAACTATGAGCGATAATACAGCCGCTAATTTGTTACTGACCACAATTGGTGGCCCACAAAAACTCACCGAATTTTTGCGTAAAACTGGCGATCAAACTTCTCGACTTGATCGCAATGAACCTACCCTCAATGAAGCCTTACCTGGCGATGAGCGTGACACGACAACACCGGAGGCAATGGCTAAAACATTACATGAGTTGTTAACAGGTAAAACACTGACAGCAAGCTCACAGCAACAATTAATGGATTGGATGATTGCAGATAAAGTAGCACAGCCACTTTTACGCTCAGTGCTTCCTACAGGATGGTTTATTGCTGATAAAACAGGTGCAGGTAAGCATGGTTCTCGTGGCATTATCGCAGTAATGGGGCCAGATAAGAATTCAGCTCGCATTATCGTAATCTATTTAACTGAAAATAAAGCAACTATTACTGAGCTTAATAAATATATTGCAGAGATAGGAAGCTCACTCATCAAGAATTGGTAATTCTCAGAAAAAATTCGATAATACTTAAGCTGAAGTGCTCATCAATAATAGCTCTACAATTATTGAGAGCACTTCAAATAAAGTGAATTACGTTATCAATATAATCCCTATTTATTTCTTAATAAAATGCTTATCTTCCACAACAATTAATGGCTCGATATCACTTTCTTTTTTAATCACAAGTGTCGGATCAGAACGTAAACAACAACCACCATAGTGTCCACCTACCGTAAAGGTACATACTTGAATATAGCGATTAGCCACTTTTGGTAAACACCATAATTCCTGATAAATATTTTCTCGGTGAGAGAACTTACCTAACGTTTCATCTAATACTTTTTCTTGATGATCAACCAAACCAATATTACTACCACAACGCCCTGCGATAGGTTTTACAGCATAACCACTTTCAGTTAATCGAGGGGTTATCGTAAAATCGGTATCCAATAGATACTGATTATCAGGAAAGAGTTGCCATAACACAGGTAAAATTGCTTTATTACTAGGAATTAATGTCCACAGTGGCTCAAAAACCGTAATTTCAGGACGCAATAAGACATCAACAAGGCGTACTTCATCTTCAGGATGCCCAGTACGAATTGGAATTAGTGCTTGTTGCTCACTTTCTTCACGTAGTTGATCTAACGCGGTTTCCCAAGCCCATGTTTTCCATACGCACTCAAGTGTACGCTTATCCGCATCAATTAATTGGCCTTGCTCATTCCAATGAAGCTCATGCAAACCCCGTAAAATCTTACTTTGATAACCTGCTTGAGTTAATGATTTTTGAATAAATAATGCATGGTAATCTTCTTCGCTATCATCATCTTGAAGAATATGAACAAATGGTTTAGCGTCGCTATGTTTCCATGCCTCTGATAAGGCATCAAGCAAGCGTTCTCCTGGATTAAAACCTGAGTTAAGGCCACTTTGTTTTGTCCATTTATCAAGAATTAATCCAGCCTCTGTATGGCATGAGGCAGAATCAGCATTATATTCATAAACTTTTATCCCTCGCTCATCCATACAAAAATCTAATCGTCCTGTGATCATTTGATGGCGTCGATGTTGCCAAGATAAACGAATTCTTGGCCATAACACTTCAGGAATATCAAACAAACGTAGCAAGCTATCATCTTTCAATACTTTTTCAGTTGCATGTAAATACATTAAATGCATTTCATTACTGGCACGAATAAGTTCCTGCTCTGCGCTTTCTGAAATTGTGAAATATTCATAGCTATTTTGATTAATAATATGACCGTGTTCAGCAAATACATAAGCTTTTTCTACAGGATCTGTTTCATCTAACCATTTGCCATCAAATTGACCTTTATTTTCAAGATGAGCAGCATGGATAGCGAGGTATTCTGGAGCAACTTTGGGTTGACTAAGACTATAAGCATTAGGTGCGGTTTGTATCATCCAACCTAATAAAGTAGTGTTATCAAATGTATCATGAATAAAGTAACCCTCTTCATTCACGGTTAATGGCAATTCACGTGTCCATTGCTGACCTGCGGGTAAGCGAGTGTGAATAACATTTTGCTCAGCGATACGTACCTTATCAGTTAATATCTCAGTAATGACAGCAACATGGCCTGTTGTTTTAAACTCGCCGCCTTCTTGCCAAATTAATAATGAACCTACCGTAGGTGATTGCTTGCAGCCATTTTCAAATGCTTGAAAAGGTAAAATATCATCATCAATAGTCTTACGCAGAAAGCGTAAAGAAAAAATTTCATAAGCCATGCCTACATCAGTAAACACGGTGCCATAATGCAAGTAGAGAAAACGCCTCGCGAACTCAACACATTGCCATTTATGTCCCATATATTCATTACCAATATAACTGCGGAATGAATCATTAGCGGCATAGTCTTCTTTATCGATACTGCTATAATCTGAAGAATAAATCGCAACACCACCTGGCGCATAGCCAAGTAATGTTCCAAATGGTTCGTGACGAATTATCTCTTTTACATTCATAATATTGGCCTTGATGATAAATTAATAATTACCTGTAATACTTATAACACTTTTAAGTATTATCGATAATCATATTAACCCCATATATCCTGAGAAGTGAATGCTATTTTATTAATTTTAATCAATTGTTATTTCAGAAAAAGAGAATAAAAAAACTCAAAAATAGTCGCTTATAACACGATAAACGATATTTTTGAGTATAATCAGTCAAAGAGAGCTTTATTATTGTAATAACTCTATTATTTACTCTTTATTAATCAAAAATACGAGTACAAATAATGCCAATAGTTAGGTTTGGATAATATATCGCACTGTTAATCAAAATATAAATTATTAACATACTAAAAATTGATTATTTTAATAAATAATTTAGATGAATTTAATTTTAATATATTAATAACTATAAATATTTTAAAAAATTGGCCGATAACACTCCTAGATGAATTAACTTAGTAAAATAAGTAGTTCCACCTATTTAAAGATTTCATCACAAAAGCATAGATATTCAGTTGTTGAATATTTTTGATAGTTGATAGGAAGAATGAGGTCACTAATGTCAAAGGTTTATCCTATTTCTCAAATTATTGGGCATAAAATTCGTAAACAACGCCAACAACTTCGTTTATCAGCAAAAGTTGTTGCCCAACAAGTCGGAATTAGCCAACAACAATTTTCACGGTATGAGAATGGGCTATGCAAAATTGATGTTGATATGCTATTTCATATTGCACAAGAGCTAAAAGTTGCCCCTACCTTTTTTTTGTCTCCCTCTGATGAGCAATTATCGACAACAACTCTAGCTCAATCTAAATTATTTTGGAATGCACAAAGCCAAATCTAAAAATCAACATGGAAATCATTCCTTTAACATGTTTATCATATTGGCGAGATTTCCATGTCATCCACAAAAAAACCATAAAATTTTTCTGGTATAATTACGTAATTTAATCACTTCTTTCTACATTCCCTGTCTAAAAGAACAAATTTTTTTCTTTTATAAAAGAAAGAATTAACATTATTAATGGCTACATAACCTTAAATATAAACGATATTTTTCGTATTAAGATACCCTTTTTTCATTAAAAATATGTGCTAATCTCTACGAGAATAATAACAATTATCATTTAATCATTAAGGCCTAAACATGAAAAGTCGCTATGCTCTTCCTTTGACTGCTTTAGCATTTCTATCTACATCTGCTATAGCTCTAGAATATCCAGTTGGTCACCCTGTTAACAAAAACGGAATGGAAATCCAAGGGGTTTATTTACAACCTATCACGATGGATATTGAAGAAACACAACATGCAATGCATCACCTCGCAGCTGATAAAGCCGATATCCATTTAGAAGCAGATATTCACGCCACAGAAGATAACCCTAATGGTTTTGCTGAAGGTGATTGGATACCGTATCTCACCATCGAATACACTGTTACAAAAAAAGATGCACCAGAGAAGAAACAGCAAGGTACATTTATGGCAATGGTGGCAAATGATGGTCCACATTATGGTGAAAATCTGAAATTAGATGGTAATGGTAACTATAATGTTACCTATAAAATTTATCCGCCATCATACAATAAAGAAATTGCTTTTGGTCGCCATATCGACAAAGAAACGGGTGTAGCGCCTTGGTTTGAGCCGTTTGAAGTATCTTGGGATTTCACTTATAGCGGAACGGGTCGTAAGGGAAGCTATTAATAGACCTTGTTATTTTAACGGATAAATTCACTTTAGTGGATTTATCCTTTTTATCTTTATATCAGTGAAACACTTATGCTAAAACACCTTTATAAGTCCATGTTATTAGTGTTGATAATAGCCACCAGCTCCGTATTTGCAGCGGAAAAATATACCGTTGAACTTGAAATGAAAGATGGTGAACTTATTCCACAAACACTCGAAGTACCTGCCAAAACGCCTATCAGAATAAAAATAAAAAATACAGGTACTAGCCCCGTTGAATTTGAAAGTACTCAATTACGAAAAGAAAAAGTATTAGCACCTGGTGCAAATTCAGTTGTTGTTATTGCACCATTAAAACCTGGTCGTTATACCTTTTTTGATGACTTCCACTTGTCTCATCCTCAAGGTGAGATTATTGCTAGTGAAAAGGCGGATTAACCATGGGACAAGTTTTATTTGTTGTTTGGCGAGAAAGCTTTGAAGCACTTCTTGTTATTGGCATTATTTATGCCTGGATAAAACGCTCATCAGCACCACAGCAAAAAATGAAATATCTTTGGGGTGGAGTTGGATTAGGTTTATTACTCGCTATTCTCTTAGCATTAAGTATTTATGGTATTTTTAGTTCATTAGAAGATATCTGGCAATCCCTTTTTATGATTGCTATGGAAATACTCGCTTGTATCTTAATTGTGCAAATGGTTTATTGGATGAACAAGCAAGGTAAATCATTAAAAACCAATATCGAAAATGAATTAACGGAAAAAACACAGCAAAGTGCATGGGGTATTTTATTTATTATCGCTATTGCTATTGCAAGAGAAGGAAGTGAAGTTGTTGTATTTCTTTCAAGCCATATCATGGCATTAAATTCACAAACTGCATTGCCATTCTTTATTGAAGTGGGTTTAGGTCTGCTTATTGCCGCATTTACTCTCTGGTTATTCTTATTAACCTCAAAAATCATCTCATGGCGCTATTTCTTTGTTGTAACAGGCGCTTTATTATTATTCCTTGCGGTTTCTTTGTTATTAAAAGCGGTAGAAGAAATTGTAAATATTTTCATTGAGTTTGATATCGACTTACCTGATTTCCTGATTTATCCAGTCTGGGATATGAGCCATATTCTTGATGATTCGAGTGTCTTTGGTAATTTCCTTGTGTCATTTTTAGCATATCGCTCTCAACCCATTGGTATAAGCGTTGTCACCTTTATTATTTATTGGATTATTGTTGCGCTGATATTTAAATGGGGTCGACGTAATGCGAGATAATGATCACCAAAGAAAAGGTTTAAGCCTGCTATTGGTATTACTATTTTCTTTACCTGTTAATGCAGAAAAGATAATTCAAGGCGTGATACAAAATGGTGACAATATTATTGTTGCTAAAGGCGATATTCCAACACCTGATAAATTTAAAAATAATATATTAAATTATCGACAAAAAGCAGTTGAGCAATTAATACAAGTAGAGCAAGCACTCGATAAACTCATTATCAGCAGTGAAAATAATGCGCTTAATGATGCACAAAATTACTATCAACAAGCGCATTATCACTATGAAATGGTACGCCCTATTATTGCCCTATTTGGTAATACTGAGCGTTTATTAAATAATCGGGCTGATTTTTTTCCTGAGGGTGAAAACTCACCTCGTTTTTCTGGTTTTCATTTAGTGGAATATCAGCTTTTTGTTTTAAAAGATCTGCCAAAAGTAACTCAATCAGCAAAAGCATTACAGCGTAATATTCAGGATCTAAAAAAACGATTAGAAATTGAAGATATTCCTATTCCTAAATTAGTGCAATCTGCTGACGATAGCTTAGAACTTATTTTAATTGATAAACTTGCTGGCGCTGAAAACCGTTATGCGCATAGTGATTTAGGTGATAGCTATGCCAATCTACAAGGATCACGTATCATTATTGAGATCTTAGCAGAGCATATACCTCCCAAAGAATATCAATCGATCATTGCGCAATATGACAAAATAGGTGATCAACTATTAAAATATCAGCGAGATACGGGATTATTTGAACCATTAGATACACTTTCTGAAAATGAAAAAAGCTGGCTTTTTTCTCAAATAACTCAACTAGCTGAAAAGATAGCGACATTACGTGGCACACTTAATATTGATGTTTACTATCACTATAAGGAAAGCGGTGATGAAAAATAAACGGCTACTCAAACCTATAGATCTTAGTAATATCAATTTAGATAAACGTAATACACTAAAATGGCTAGG
>NZ_LXEN01000113.1 GCF_001654855.1 Proteus myxofaciens ATCC 19692 | reverse complement strand
AGCAATTAAAGCAAAATAGTAATCCCCATTTACCCCCCGCAGAATCGGGTATTTTAGGAACACAACTTGAACCCGATGAATTAACGATTACGGTTTCATTAGGCGATAGTTTTTTTGATAATCGCTTTGGATTTAGTGAAAAGAAACCTAAACGTTTAGAGCCAATGAAGCCCTTTCCTAATGATAGATTAGAAGCGAAATGGTGTGGTGGTGATATTCTTTTACAGCTATGTGCAAATAGCCAAGAAAGTATTATTTACGCGCTAAGAGATATTTTAAAATATCTTTCTGGCATGCTTCACCCTATCTGGAAAATAGATGGTTTTCTGCCATCTCGTGATATTGATAAACGCCAAACTCCTATTAATTTATTCGGTTTTAAAGATGGCACAGGAAATGCACCTTCCACTGACAATATATTAATGGATGATTTAGTGTGGATCACCGAAAAACAAAAAGAACCACAATGGTGCATTGGAGGGAGTTATCAGGCCGTTCGTCTTATTCGTTTTGCCTTAGAATTTTGGGATAGAACTCCCCTTGAAGACCAAGAAAATAATTTTGGTCGTGAGCGTGAAACAGGCGCACCTATTGGCATGAAACATGAAATGGACTCACCTGAGTTTGAAAATGATCCTCATGGCGATAGAGTATTATTTGATTCCCATATGCGACGAGCCGAACCAAGAACCACTGAGCGTTATAGTGCTAAATTACGCAGACGTAGTTATAGCTATTCATTGGGATTAACGCCATCAGGACAATTAGATATGGGACTTATTTTTGTCTCATTTCAAAATAACTTAAAAAAAGGATTTATCGATACTCAAAAACGGCTTAATGGAGAGCCATTAGAGCGTTATATAAAACCTTTTGGGGGAGGTTATTATTTTGTTTTACCGGGAATACCCAAAGAAGGCGATATTCTAGGCCAAGCTCTTTTTGATTAATCATCATATTACGCACTTTATTATTCTTTATTTACAGTAAAGTGCGTAAATTTCACCAACAAATACTCTTCTCAGGTGTATTTCTTACATATCTATTTTCTTTCTTCAATTATCTTATTTTTATTCCAACTTGTTTATAATGAAATATTATCTGGCTATCTTGGTGATGAATAGGCACTATTAGTTAGTCGCTGGTATTGTACAAAATATATTCTTATTGACGATTTTTAAGGAGAGACTTCACCATGACTGGATTAATTATTGTTATCGTTTTATTGGTTATTATTTTTTATTACTACAACCGTATTGTTACTATGCGTGAAGCCGTTATCTCTAGTGAAACTGAAATTTCAGTGCAACTTGATCGCCGTGGAAAAGTATTTGATAGTTTATTAGCAACAGTAAAAAAATACCTTAGTCATGAGTCTGAAGTGTTTACCACCATTACCAAACTCAGAACACAAACTCAAAGTACTAATAGCCAAGAAGCAAAAGCTGCCGAAGATGAGCTTTCTAAAATTGTATCAAGTGGCGCAATAAATGTGGCGGTTGAAAATTACCCAGAATTAAAATCAGATTCTGTGATGGCCAATTTACAAGAAGAGATTGTTTCAACAGAGAATAAACTTTCTTTTGCTAAACGTGGTTATAACCGCACACTAGAGCAATATCGTGCTTTTATCGCTTCAATTCCTGCTGTATTTATCGTCAAGATTTTTCCAAGCCTTGTTATTAATAAAGAGTACTGGCGTCTTGATGAAACAACGATTAAATCAGAGGAAGCTCGCCGTATTAACTTTGATTGATTTTACTTCATCACATGTACGACTAGATTGTTAAAAACAGCACTTCTGCGTGCTGTTTGGAGTTTTAAAAATGGATTTCAGAAACATATTACGTAAAAATGCGCTACGCACTCGTTTGGTTATTGCGACCTATCTATTATTAATGCTGATTATTGGCTTATTAGTAGATACAGCTATTGGTGCAAATCCTTATCTTGATTTAACCGATAATATGCTGGCCTTTCTGACATTCAAAAAGACCCCAATTGCATCATTAATTATTTTAGCTATCTCCATTATTTTATTGCTCTTTATTCACTTTAAAGGACATAAAATGATGCTAACTGGTATGAATGCCCGTTTAATTTCACCTAGTGAAACACTTAATGCACAAGAACGACAATTATTAAATATTGTTGAAGAACTAAGTTTAAGTGCCACATTAGGTTATATTCCAAAACTCTATATTCTTGATACACCAGAAGCGAATGCGTTTGCCGCAGGTTGGTCAGAAAAAAATGCCTTTATTGGCATTACACAGGGTTTGCTCGATAAACTTAATCGCCAAGAAATACAAGCGGTATTAGCACATGAAACAGGGCATATTATTCATGGTGACTCACGACTTACCTTATATGTGGGTATATTAGCGAATGTGATTTTAACGGTAACAAATATCTTCGGCTCTCGATTATACCTTGCCTCAAATAATCGAGGGAATGGCAAAGGTAATGATGCTGCGAGTAAAGCCCGACTTATCTTAATCGTATTAAACTTTGTGTTACCGATTATTACTCAAGTGCTTTACTTTTACTTATCGCGTACTCGTGAATATATGGCTGATGCGGCAGCCGTTGATTTAACACAAGACAATCAAGCCATGATTAGCGCATTAACCAAAATTTCAGCACAACACGAAACACAAGATTTTGAAGATGGAACAACAGGAAGAGAATACCGTAGAGCGGCATCAATTTTTAATAAAGGTGACTCATTCTTCTCAACTCACCCATCGATTGAAAATAGAATTGCCGCGCTGAAAGGCGAAAAATAAAATAACAATTTAGAAACACAAAAAACGTAAAAAAAAGAAAAGCGTTTGTTGTATTAAACAAACGCTTTTTTATTGAGAACGTATTTTCACTAAACCAGCAATATTACATCACAATAATCTGATTAACGGTGCTTTTCGCCATGATGAAAAATAGCCGTACGCAAACGCTCTTGTTGCTCATAACGCTGCGGATATTCAATTGTTTTATCCTTACCTAATTCGACTAAAAGCTCATTCATTGTTTGAATATTGGCTGTGGCGATAGCCTCATCAACGTGTTTTACTATTTCATTATAATGAGACATTTCAATTCCTCTTCTTCATAAAAATCTTAGTGGTATCATATTACAAGAAAGAGAAATTCTATATTTTTAGTCACACAAATAATGATTAAATCGAATTTAATGGTCGATTTTTCGTTTCTTTTCCTAGTAATAAAACAGCAATGATAGCGACAGCAATAGAACAACTAAAAATTAAGAATATCGAGCTAATTTCAAATTGATATTGAACCAAATACCCCACCATCAAAGGACCTAAAATTCCCCCAATTCGTCCTATTGCTGTTGCTGTACCAGCGCCTGTTGCTCTTATTGCATCTGGATATTGCTCTGGCGTATAAGCATATAAAGCCCCCCACGCACCTAAATTAAAAAACGAAAGTAACATACCAAAAATAAGCAATGATGATATTGAATCTGCCACACTAAAATAATAAGCACTGATAGCGGTGCCAGTAAGATATGTGACTAATACAAACTTTCTGCCATAACGTTCAATTAGCCAAGCTGCGGTAAAATACCCCGGTAACTGTGCTAATGTCATGATTAAAACGTATTGAAAACTTTTAATTAAGCTAAAGCCTTTCATCATCGCAACGCTAGGTAACCAAAGAAAAATACCATAATAAGAAAATACGACGCAAAACCATAAAATCCATAACATTAAGGTTGAACGACGATATTGCACAGACCAAATAAGCGACATTGATTGCGCAATAGATAACGATTTTTTCTTTTTAAGAGGGGAAATAACAGGCTCTGGTAATTTTGAACGTAAATAAAGGGCATACACAGCGGGTAATGCACTTAATAGCATTGCCATACGCCAGCCATAATCAGGAATAATAAAATAAGCAATTAAAGCGGCAATTAACCAACCTACAGCCCAGAAACTTTCTAATAAAACAACAATTCGCCCACGTTCATGTGTTTTTACACTTTCGCTGACCAAGGTTGAAGCTACAGGTAATTCGCCACCTAATCCCATGCCAATAAAAAAACGTAAAATAAGTACCATCATTAAAGAGCTAGCAGCTGCGGTTAATCCGCATCCCAGACTAAACAATAACAGCGTGATAATAAAAACAGGTTTCCGCCCTTTTCTATCAGCCATAATACCAAAAACAAATGCACCAATTGCCATACCGATGGAATTAACACTGCCAATCCAACCGAGTTGTGATGCCGTTAACCCCCAATCTTCTTTTAATGCGGTGAGTAAAAAAGCTAATAATCCCACATCCATTGCATCAAAAGTCCACCCCATACCTGCAATACATAAAAGTTTATTACGAGAAAGTGTTGGCGGTACTTTGCTCGTTTTACTTGCCGTTGTCATCACATTTCCTACTATCCCTTATTGAATTGTTTAGTATACTAAACAACAAAAATAATTTTGTTAATAGTAAAGAGGATATTTAAAGAAATTTTAACATGATTTGTGACAGGCTAATCAAAAAAAATCGATATCTCTATTTAAGATACCGATTTTCGCTTTTAACTATTTATCGTTTTTATTAATTAACTTCTTAAGCCACGGCCTTTCTCAATTAAATACCAAGCAATAATATAAAAGACCGCGATAAAGAGACATAACACGCTAACGGTGACCGTTAATGAAACATCATTGATCCCTAAAAAACCATAACGGAAACCACTAATCATATACACAATTGGGTTTAATTTAGAGACCCCTTGCCAGAATGTAGGTAATAGCGAAATAGAATAAAAGACACCACCTAAATATGTTAATGGTGTTAAAACAAAGGTTGGAATAATACTAATATCATCAAATGTTTTGGCAAAAATAGCATTCAGTAATCCCGCCAAAGAAAACACAATTGAAGTCATTAATAATGTCACTACAACCATTGTCCAAGAATGAATTTCTAAAGGTACAAAGAAGAGTGAAACTAAGGTGACTAATATACCAACACAAACACCACGAGCAACACCACCGCCAACAAATCCTGCAATAACAACATGTGTAGGTACTGGTGAAACTAATAATTCCTCAATACTTCGCTGAAATTTAGCACCAAAGAAAGAAGAAGAAACGTTAGCATAAGAGTTCGTTATAACCGCCATCATAATCAGGCCAGGCACAATAAACTGCATATAATCTACGCCCCCCATATCACCAATACGCTTACCAATTAAGTTACCAAAAATAACAAAATACAGCGACATCGTAATAACAGGTGGAATTAATGTTTGGATCCAGATACGACCAAAACGGGTAATTTCTTTAATCCAAATTGTTTTGAGGGCTACCCAATACAGCTGAATCATTCCCTCTCTCCTTCTTGATGATGAATATCGGTATGATCTTCATTGACTAAGTGGACAAATAATTCTTCAAGGCGATTCGCCTTATTTCGCATACTTAATACCTGAATGCCCTGTGCATTTAATTGTGCAAATACACTGTTTAATCCTTGTTCTCTTTTTACATCAACTTCTAATGTAGAAGTATCAATTAAGCGATATTGATAATTTTCTAATTCCGGTAATGGGCTTTTAGGTGCGAGATCTAAAATAAAGGTTTCAGACTCTAACTTACCTAATAAACTTTTCATGCTGGTATTTTCGACAAGTTCACCTCGTTGAATAATACCAATATTCCGGCAGAGCATTTCTGCTTCTTCTAAATAATGAGTGGTTAATATAATTGTTGTTCCATGCACATTGAGTTGTTTTAAAAACGTCCACATTGAACGACGTAATTCAATATCAACACCTGCCGTGGGTTCATCAAGAATAAGTAATTTAGGTTCATGCATTAATGCACGAGCAATCATTAAACGGCGTTTCATACCACCTGATAAAAAACGTGCTCGTTGATCTCTTTTCTCCCATAAATCGAGCTGTTTTAAATATTTTTCAGCACGTTCTAACGCTAATTTACGAGGGACACCATAATAACCCGCTTGGTTAAGAACAATTTGCATAACGGTTTCAAAAGGATTGAAATTAAATTCTTGTGGCACTAATCCTAGTTGTCGTTTGGCATTGACCATATCGGTATCAGTGTCATAGCCAAAGACTTTTACTTTCCCGCTACTTTTATTGACTAAAGAGCTAATAATCCCAATAGTCGTCGATTTACCTGCACCATTAGGGCCTAACAATGCATAAAAATCCCCCGCTTCAACGGTAAGATTAATACCTTTTAGGGCTTTAACACCATTATGGTAAGTTTTCGTTAACTCGGTTAACTCCAAAGCATAAGTCATAAGTGGAAATTACCTTTTATCAACTACATTATTCAGCATTTACTAGGCTGAAATCAGAAAATAGCTATTCAACTAAGCATGACGAATTTATCGCAACTTAGAAAATAGGTTTAATTCAATAGGAAAAAATGGAATAAGTTATTCTAGAGAAAAACGAATAGCAAATAAACCGTTTTACGGCTTATGGCACAAATAAATAAGTAAATATAATTTAACTGTTTAAGAAAGAAATAATATGCCGTATCTAAAGCAGTATAAATACAACCTCTCATTTCACCCCATTTATGGCTAAAATTCTTAATGTTAAGAAAATTTATTTCTTTTTGTAACCATTTAGCTTCTATAATAAAAATAAAATTATTGCCGTTATTACTCAATCTTTCTGATGAATATTGCGCTAAAAGCATGGCTCAGTATTTTTAGTGGTTAATATTACATCATTTTATAATTTTTATACGTTTTAAAAGCGGTAATAACAAAATTATTAAGATTTTTTTATCATAAATACCGTCACTTTAAATCAACAAATAGCAAATTAAGTTAATTTACAAGTGATTATAATATTATAAAATTGATTTACATCAAATAATGTGTCAATAAATTCATTAAACAAATGTTATAAAAAGTTCTATCTTATTTGAAAGCAATATTTCAGGTAATTATCTGTCACTTGGCTTAAAAAAGCCTTCTGATTTACTCAAAAGTAATGATATAAAAATACCTATTCTTAATGGATCTATAGCATCCCATAATAACACTGAACTATTTCGTGTTGGCGTTACTGTCAGCGCAAATGGTGGAAACCGAATTTACAGGCAGTCACGTCATGATGAGAAAAATTGAAGAGCTATTAGCAAATAATAAGCAATGGTCACAATCTGTCACTGAAGAAAACCCACAGTTTTTTAAAGAGCTATCTAAAGGACAAAAACCCCATTTTTTATGGATAGGCTGTTCAGATAGCCGTGTTCCCGCTGAAAAATTAATTGACGCCGCACCTGGTGATTTATTTGTGCACCGTAATGTCGCAAACCTTGTTATTCATACTGATTTAAATTGCCTTTCCGTCATTCAATATGCCGTTGATGTACTGCAAGTTGAGCATATTATTATTTGTGGTCACTATGGTTGTGGTGGTATTGAAGCCGCAATCAAAGGTACTGAACTTGGTTTAATTAATAACTGGTTACTGCATATTCGTGATATTTGGTATAAACACAGCTCAATGTTGGGTGAACTCGCACCACAAGAACGATTAGACTTACTTTGTCAATTAAATGTTATTGAGCAAGTTTATAACTTAGGTCACTCAACAATCATGCAAGCAGCTTGGAAACGTGGACAAAAAGTGATGATCCATGGTTGGGTTTACGGTATCAATAATGGTGAATTACATGATTTAGATATCACCTCAGATAGCCGTGAAAAACTTGAGCTTTCTTATCGTCAAGCGATAGCAAAACTGAATCAACCTTCTAACAAATCAAGCGAACAAGTGAAAAGCTAAAATTTCATTTTCACTAAATCTGCAAATCAAAATCCCGCATTATGCGGGATTTTATTATCTATATGTTCACTATTATTTTTACTTGAAAATTATTCATCTAATAAAGTGACATGCCCAATATAAGGCAAATGACGATAACGTTGTGCGTAATCAATACCATAACCGATAACAAATTTATCTTCGATTGAGTAACCAATCCACTCAACAGGGACATCAACTTCACGACGAGAAGGTTTATCAAGTAAAGTACAGATAGAAATAGAGGCTGGTTCACGTAAACTTAAAATCTCACTAACACGATTTAAGGTATTACCTGAATCAATAATATCTTCAACAATCAAAATATCTTTTCCGCGAATATCTTCATCAAGATCTTTGATAATTTTAACATCACGGGTTGATGTCATACCATTGCCATAACTTGACACGGTCATAAAATCAACTTCATGAGGGACTTCAATTTCACGGCATAAATCAGCCATAAAAATAAAAGATCCTTTTAATAAGCCGATTAAGACAAGATCATGTTTACCTTCACGAGGACGGTAATGCTCTGTAATTTCACGGCCTAACTCAGCAATACGCTGTTTGATCTCTTTTTCAGAGATCATGACATCAACAATATGTTTCATGATTTATTTCGATTGGGTTAACGGGGAAAGCAACCGATTGTACCAGAACTTACTTCATCATGCGACGATCTGATTTAATGAATATAAGGGAATAAAATATCAATTTCATCCCCTTATTCAATTTATCTCTCTGATATTAATGATAGTTATAGTGAAATACTACTTACTCACAGTAAATCCTAACATCATTCCTGTATCTTCATGCTCTAAGAGATGACAATGCGCCATAAATGGATGCTCTTTTGGTGCTAAATGATTAAATTTCACCAAAATTTCGCTGACTTGGCCTTCAACTTTCACGATATCTTTAAAACCTTGGCGGTGTTTCTCTGGCGCTCTACCATTTTCCGTTAAAATACGAAATTGCGTGCCATGTACATGGAAAGGATGCAACATCATGTCTCCACGACCAGAAACAACCCAACGTTCATACTCACCTTGTTTGACATCAAACGCAGGCTCTGTCATTGAAAATGGTATCCCATTGATACTATTAGCATTATAAATATCGATATCGCCATGACCACAGCCATTCATCATACCGCGTCCCATCATTCCACCTTGACTATGATTACCACGCATATGGCTCATACCATGATGTAATCCTGCTAATGCTTTATCACCATAACGCTCTGTTAATGCCATCATTCCTTGCATATCTAGACGCATATCCATACGTAAATGTAATGAACGACTTGCAATATTGCTAAGAGAAGGTAAAGCAGGAATCAATGCGAGACTATCAGGTAAAATGCCTTGAGATTTTTCTGCTGAAGGCAATAAACGTAATATAGTCAAGGCATTATCAAAAGGTGCGAGTACCATACCCATTTGGCGTACAGGTAAAGTAACAATATCGACATCTCGTCCATCAGATGTATCAATCAATACTTCAAAACGTTCACCCATTAAAATAGGTAATTCCGTTACTTTAACGGGTTCAGCCAATAATCCACCATCACTGGCGATAACATACATCGGCCTACCATCACTTGTGGCTAAATTAAGACTACGAGCATTACAACCATTTAAAAAACGCAGCCTTATCCACCCTTTAGGCACGATATGTTGAGGTTGAATAGCACCATTGGTTAACATGATATCGCCAAACCAACCAATAGCTGCGCTCATAACATCAAGCTGATAATCAATCTGCCCTTCACTATCTAAACGCTTATCTTGCAAAATAATAGGTAAATCATCAATTCCCCAATGATTAGGTAATTTATGTTTTGGGGTTTCTTCATCTTCAAGAATAACTAATCCACCTAATCCCATTGCGACTTGTTGACCTGTTACACCATGAGTATGAGGGTGAAACCAGCAAGTAGACTCCGATTGATTTGGCGTAAAAGTCACACTACGTGATTGATTAGGTTGAATTAGTGCTTGAGGTCCGCCATCTTGCTCACCACTAATTTCTAATCCATGCCAATGAACTGTAGTCGCATCAGAAAGTTGATTATGAATATTCATTGTGACAGGTTGGTTTCGTTTCAGTTTTATAGCAGGGCCTAGTAAACTGCCGTTATAACCCCATGTTGTTGTGTTAATTGATGACAAAAAATGCGAAAAACCTTGTTGAATATTAAGAGTAATCTTTTGTTGTGAGTCAGGGCTAATTAGGGGTGGAATAGCTAATGAAGGCGTGGTACTTTGGGCAAATGCAAGGCGACTCCAGCTTGGTAATAATGTAAAAGCACTAAGTGTGGCGCCTAATTTTAAAAATTCGCGACGTTGCATGATGTATTCCTTTAAACAAAAATAAGCTACTCTGAGTTTGTTGTAATAGACCGAGTGGTCATTTTATGCACTGCCATTGATGTTAAAGTTTCCCCTTACAGGAAGGTCAATTTAAAACCTGATAAATCAGAGGGTCTTTGCAAAACTTTTAATTACATTAAGCGAAATAACATTTCTAGTGAAATTACCACGCTGAGGAACACCTCCCCCAATGAAAAAAATGTTCACTTTGTTTTGTACCTTTTCCTTGTCTTTTTTAATGCTGTTTTCAGCAAGTACAAAAGCATTAACTGATTCTCAAGCCGAAGACTTGGCTGATTTAACTGCTGTTTTCTTGTTTTTAAATAAAGATTGTGGCTATGAGCAAATATCAAAACCTAAGATTGAACGCGCACTCGTTATTTTCTCACGCTCCCAAAAATGGGATGTGAGTAACTATTCTGTACTTCCTATGAATCAATTAAATGAAGATAGTTATAACGATTTGAAGGGAATTGAAATCACACATAATAAAAAGTGCCAATTGCTTGCAAATAAATCACTGAGTTTACTTAATTACTAAGCTACCAGTAACTAAAATAACCTCTAATTCAATGGTTTAATTGAATACCCCAATTGATAGAGGTTATTTTAATCTTACCTTTTTCTCATTTCTTTTTTCTGATGCTCATTCCAAAATAACGCAATAGACTCACTAATTAATGACTGAATAAAAATAGCACTGCCTAGTGACGTCAACATAAAGGGTGCTTAGAATCGAATTTATTGTAATAAAAGCTCGGTTATCAATCCTAAAACCACAATCAGTTTTACAAAATAAATTAATTAACTAAATTGTTATTATGTATATTCCACTTTTCTTGATATTTAAGAGCGACTCATGACACTAAAAATTACCACAAGCCCTACAGCTGATGAAATAAACGAAATTTATGAGGGGTTACTTAGCCATAATCTTCATTATTTAAGTTTTGATCAATACACACCGCTTGCTGTATTTAAAGAAGAAAATGGCAAAAAAATTGGTGGCATTACAGGTGATATTCTTGGTAATTGGTTACGTATCTGTTACTTATGGGTTGACAGTGAGCATAGAGGAAAAAAATTAGGCACAGAATTACTGCAAACGATGGAAAAAGTAGCAAAACAAAAAGGAGCCAAATATGTCGAATTAGATACATTTAGCTTTCAAGCCCTGCCTTTTTATCAAAAACAGGGCTTTAACATTTTTGGTACTCTGGAGAACTATCCAATCAGTGACAAGAAGTACTATTTGAGAAAAGAATTATAAATTATTTTTCCTTATATTCTTCTAGCCATTTATTCACTTCATTATTTATTTCATTATCCATTTCATTATTTATTTTATCATCTGATACTTTATCATCTGATATTTTATCATCTAAGTTTTCAGCGTTTAAAAACATTTGATATAGTGTTGATGGAAATTTTATTTTCTCATCTAAGTCTTCTTTAGTATTTTTATTTTCAATATCTAGATCACTATGACTTATATCTTTTCCATTATTTAATGGTATATTATCTAAAATAAATTCAGCAATTTTTTCCTCTGTTGATTTTATTTCACCATTATTTATTTCCATATCGCTAACAGATAGCCCATCATTATCCCATTCTTGGTCATTATTATCCCATCTTTGGTCATCATTAATATTTTCTAATTTATTATTAGAGGATATATAACCATCCCATTCCATTTCATTGTCAGTTTGACTAATAGATTGTTCAATTAGAATTAATACATCATCTATTAATTCTTTTTTACCAGCAAGGGTAAAATAATTAACTTTAGTTAAAATATTTTGAAGTGAATTTTCTATTTCTTTTTTTATCGAGTTTAAATTATCTTTATTCCCTTCTATTAAATCACCTATTTCAGTAAATTTCTCCGCTATATTTTCAAGTGACCCTTTTACTCTAGAATAAAAAGGATTATTATTTAGTTCAACCGAGTAATTTTCCTCAACATTGTTTAATTGTTCATTAGCAAGAATCATATCAGAAAAATTCTTTATTTTTTGTAGAGACATCATCAATTCATTATTATTATTATCTTTAGATAATTTTAAACTTTCAGTTACTATATTATTTAAATCACTAAATTTAGATAATATATTTATTATTGCCATTTTAAGATTATTGGAATTTTTATTTTCCAATAAACTCATTCTTTCTGATTCTAATAAAGAAACTAAATCACTTAACATTTCCTCATTATTATAAATTTTATTACTATTTATTTCATAATCATTATCACTAGTATCGCGATCATAATTACTACTATGAACACTTATAGAATCATCATCAGATATAACACTATCTTCTTTATTAGTAGAAATTCTTTTTTGCATTAATACAGAATTATTGTCACTAATATCGCAATCATAATCACTACTATGAATACTTATCGTATCAGCGTCAATACCAGCATCTACCATATCACCGCTAAGCCCTTCAATATCAGTACCAATACTCTGTCTTTCAATTTTTTTATTACCATAAAACTCATTCATATATTTCTTTATCCAGCCCTCTTTAGTATCACTGTAAGAATAATTAATTCCAGCTTCTTGCTCCTCTTCATTTAAGATTCTATGCATTATTCTATTTAAATTATCAATTTTATATTGTTCTTTATTCAGGGCTAACTGACTCTCTGATATAGAAACTAAAAAATTTATTTTAGAAAGAAATTTTTCTTTTTCTGTATTAGTAGGGAAGTTATCTAGTACATTATCATTATTATGGTGTAATTCTGTAATTATATTTTTTTTATTATTATGAAAAGTTGTGTTTAATGTATAAGTATTTATTATTTCATTATATATTTTATTTATATCGCTTTCTTTTACTCTTGAAACTCTTTCTTCAAAGATATGTTTAAATGTTGTAGAAAATTCATTATCACTAGGATTATTAGATTGTTCACAAAAAGATTCAGCTCGCTTTAATTCATTTAAATAATTAAAAAAACTATATCTACTTCCAAAACTTACATTTTCATTTTCGATTAAACTTAAAAAATGATCTACCTTCCTTTCTTCTGTTACTAATTTATTTTTTATTTGAATCATGTTTTGTAATTTATCTTCTACTTTATTCTTATCATTTACTAATGAAGAATTAAGCTCATTAACTTTATCATTTATATTTTTTGATACTTTATTTTCCTCGATTAAGCATTTTGCCATTCTACCATTTAATTCTTTGATGCTATCACTATACTTATCTTTCTCGTCACTTCTATTTTTTATCCCTATTCTTCCTGTTTTGCTAATGGTGAGTAATGTTGATAACCGCTTAAATGCATGAAATATTTTACTTACAAAATTAAACTTTACATTAGTGTTAGATATATTTTTTATGTTGTTAACTATAGTCAACTTATCTCTATCAAAGAAAGAGTTTTTAGTTGAAAAAGAAATTCTACCACTAAATCCATTAATATTATTAACACTCATTATTTTAACCTCGAAATTAATTATTTTATTTTATTTTTCACTGTTAACTCTATCTTTTATAAAAAGACATTTAATAAAAAATAAAATATTAATAACCATTATGAATACATATAATAATATAATTACAAAAACAAATTAATTTAATTTAAAAATTATAATTATGATTTTTAATTTTATTTTATTAACTTTGTTAATAAAACTCTAATAATCTATTTGTCTATCAATTTATCCACTTTATTTTAGATAAATAAAGTGTATCAAGCTTCAGAGTCATTTAGCGTATTATCAATAATTTTCTTATTTAAAAGTAACTCAGTATCTTTTTCAAAATTATCCTTAAACCCTGAACTCTCTTTTTGTTCATCAAATTTTGCTATCATAGCATGATGTTTATTTAAAAAATCACTTAATGACTCAGATTCACTAATATCACTTTTATTATTTATATTTGTTAAATGATCTCTAAATTTACACATTGTATTTTTTATTTTTTCAATCGCATTTCTTAATGAGTTAAATACTCTTTCAGTGCCTTTTTCAAAATTAGCACCGATTTTATTAAGATAAGAAGTATTAAGTTTAGAAATAGTCATGATAATATCCTATAGTAATGAATGAAAACAATTAAGATATTACGCATTTTAAATAAAAAAATTTGCAAAAAAAGAAACAAGATAGATATAACGATACTATTTGATAAAAAAAGAATATTTTATCTATAAAAATGAGCTACTATAAAAAAAGACACCCGTTATTGGTGTCTTTTTTGATAACAATAGTACATTTCTATTTTTAATTACTCTTTTAAATCGTTATAAACTGTCGCTCTTGAAACGCCAAGGTATTGAGCTGTAATTTCCATCGCTTTACGCAATGATAAATAACCCTCATCTTGTAAACATAATAATAGCTCACGTCGTTGATGCGGTTTAAGCGCTCTTGGCGTAACAGAATAAGTGGCAGAAAACTCATCAATGCGTTTTTTAAGCGAATCTTCTGTTACCGAACTAAAGGTTTCAATGATCTCATTACCTTCTTCCAACGTGGAAAATTGGTTTAATACCATTTGTAATCCTTTGATCATTGATATATCAATATTCAAGCACAAAGCTGCAACATAGTTACCTTGTTTATCTTTAATACCAATAGAGGTACTTTTCGCTGTTCGTCCATCAGGAAATTGATTAGGATAATTTGCAACAATTTGTGGAAAATCGGGCGATTCAATACGCGCCATTCCCAATTCTGTCGCTCTATCCCCGACTTTTCTACCTGATAGATTATTTTCTATTACCATAATGGTATTTTCACTATCAGTCAGATCATGAAGTACAACTTCACAAAAAGGCGATAATGTTTTACCAATGCCTTGTGCTATAAATTGTAGTTGTTCTACTAGCCACGCTTGGTCTTCAGTTTTATGTGACATAACGATCTCTGTAATAGCTAAAACGTAAATGATTTATACAATTTTAACCGATTTATTCAAATAATTAATCGTTATCTGTAGGAAAATCTGCTATTGCCTGATTTAGAATCGCTTTTGCCATCCATTGAGTCATATCAATAACCTGCTGATCGTCCATTTTCCAGATATCTTTCATCACTAAAAAGACTTCTGAACCATAAACCAGTGAAAATGCTTTAATAACCTTATCCCACATCTCTTGTGGATATTTTACTTTTAGTGGCTCAATAACCCGTAGTAAAATATCTTTACGATGCCCACGAATAAAACGTTTTTCTGTAAATTCTTTCGATTGTCTCTCTTTTGCCCATTGTTGCAGTGATACTTGCAATGCGCCACGTAATGCACCTTCATGTTTAAACATTTGTGGATATGCAAGATTTAACAACTTAGTAATACGCTCTTGTGTATTATCTTCTGGTGCTGGAGTCCATGCGATAATCGGCGCTAAACTCGCATTCACTGTCGCACTAATTAAATCACTTTGTGTCGGAAAATAGCGATACGCCGTCGCTCTAGAAACACCTGCATGTACTGCTAATTCTGACACAGTTGGTAACATACCCTGTTCAAAAAGCCCCAACGCCGTGGAAACTAATAATTGATGGGTACGTTTGCGTGTACCAGACATTGCATCTGTTTCTTCACTGTTACTCATAAAAAATCCTTCGCTATTACTACACTGGTATCTTGATTACTGATTTTTAGGCCAATATAGAATTTTATTGAGCCTACTTTAGGTGATTTGCGTAGCCTAATCGATATTTAAGAAATAAAAAACAAAAATAATGAGACTAAAGTCTCAAAATGGTGCTATGATAAATGAAACTAGAGTCTCATTATGGTTATAATCCACTCGTCAATAATCATAAAAGGTAAGGGAAGGCTAAATGAAACAGTATTCTGGCTCAATTTATATTGCGACAACTCTTGATACAAAAAGCGCTGAGATTTTTTATGTTAGCGAATTAATTAAGAAAGCAGGCCTTCCTGTTAAAACCGTAGATTTGACGACAAAACCAACTGCTTTAGAAAGAGAGGCTGATATTACAGCAGCAGAAGTTGCAAGCTATCATCCTGAAGGCAAAATGGCCGTTTTTTGTGGTGATCGTGGTAAAGCAATCGCTGCAATGTCAGTCGCTTTTGAACGTTTTTTAACTGACCATCGTGATGATGTCTTAGCCATTCTTGGCCTTGGTGGATCAGGTGGTACGGCATTGATTACACCAGCAATGCAATCTTTGCCAATTGGCGTACCTAAATTGATGGTATCAACGATGGCGTCTGGCGATATCTCAGGCTATATCGGTGCAAGTGATATCTCAATGATGTACTCCGTAACCGATGTATCCGGCTTAAATCGTATTTCTCGTAAAGTGTTGAGAAATGCAGCAAATCAAATCGCCGGTGCTGTTTATTTTTATGAAGAAGAAAAAAGTGTTGATAAACCTGCGGTTGCATTAACAATGTTTGGTGTAACAACGCCGTGTATACAACAACTTACAAAAAAACTTGAAAATGAGTATGACTGCCTAGTTTTTCATGCAACAGGAAGTGGCGGCAAAGCCATGGAAAAATTGGCAGATGGTCACCTACTTCATAGCGTACTCGATCTTACAACAACAGAAGTATGTGATTATTTATTTGAAGGTGTGCTTGCTTGTGATGAAGACCGTTTTGGTGCTATCGCCCGTACCAAAACACCTTATATAGGTTCTTGTGGTGCTTTAGATATGGTGAATTTTGGTCGACCTTCTACAGTGCCAGAGAAATATAGAGAACGTCAATTTTATCATCACAACGCACAAGTCACCTTAATGCGTACAACACCAGGGGAAAATCGTCAATTGGGTATCTGGATCGCTGAAAAATTAAATCAGTGTGAAGGCCCATTGCGATTTGTATTACCACAGGGCGGTTTTTCTGCTCTTGATATAGAAGGCGGCCCTTTTTGGGATCCAAAAGCAAATCAAGCCTTCATTGATGCATTTATAACAACATTTAAAGAGACAGAGACCCGTAAATTGGTCATCAGTCCTTATCACATAAACTCAGCTGAATTTAATCAGCTAATTTATGATTTACACCAGGAACTTATTCGTTAACCACGGAGAAAGAATAATGACTCATTCACGTGAAGCGTTACTCAAAAAATTTAATGAAATGATTGCACGCCATGAACCCATTATTGGTGGTGGTGCAGGTACCGGCCTTTCTGCAAAATGTGAAGAAGCTGGCGGTATCGATCTTATCGTGATTTATAATTCAGGCCGTTATCGTATGGCTGGTCGTGGTTCATTAGCAGGATTGTTAGCGTATGGTAATGCTAATGAAATTGTGATGGATATGGCTAAAGAAGTTTTACCTGTCGTAAACCAAACACCCGTACTTGCAGGTGTTAATGGTACAGACCCTTTCCTTAATTTTGATAAATTTTTAGATGAGGTTAAAGCGATAGGTTTTGCTGGTGTACAGAATTTCCCAACCGTTGGATTAATTGATGGTAATTTCCGCGCTAACCTTGAAGAAACCGGTATGGGCTATGGCCTTGAAGTTGAAATGATCCGCGCTGCTCACGCTAAAGATTTATTAACAACACCTTATGTTTTCAGTCGCGAAGATGCGATAGCAATGACAGAAGCTGGCGCTGATATCATCGTACCTCATATGGGATTAACAACAGGTGGTAATATCGGCGCTGAAACAGCGCTAACATTAGAAGATTGTGTGCCATTAATTAATGATTGGGCAAAAGCGGCTAAAGCCGTTCGTTCTGATGTAATAGTGCTTTGTCATGGTGGTCCTATCGCAACACCTGAAGATGCACAATATATTCTTGATAATTGCCCTGATTGTCATGGTTTCTATGGTGCAAGTTCAATGGAACGTTTACCAACAGAAATCGCATTAACTGCAACTACACAAGAATTTAAACGTATTAAACGCTAATCTCAAATCATCAAGTTTGCCAAAGCGTTAACCCTATTGCCCACTCTTTGTGGGCAATATTTTATGCATTAAGTCTTAATTAGAATTAGACAAGTTTTGTAATGAGGGAATTTAAATCACCCGCTAAAAAACTCACTGGTGGAATTTCAATAACAGTATAAGCGCCAGCCTGCTGTTTCATACTCGCCCTTGCTGCTGAAACCATAAATTGAGACGTTAATGCGGGATTATTAATTCGCATTGAATATTCAAAAAGTTGGTTATGTGTTTTACCAGATACACCTTTATGAGCGATATTTACACCATGACCAACATCTTTTAGGCTATCAACACAATCAACCGCAATAACATGAGTTTCATTAGAAGAGAAATAACTATCTTCTTTTATTGCTTTCTCTATTTTATTAAAGTCAGCCCCTGTTTCTAATTCCACATAGACCATACGACGATGGATGCCAGTTCCTACAGGAATAGTCATTGAAAGGGCTTCTTTGACACCATCAATTCCTTTAGCGACAACACTATGTCCCATACTCATACCAGGGCCAAAGTTAGTATAAGTAACACCTTTAGGTGCCATGGCAAGTAATAAGGTACGAATAATAGAATCAGAACCAGGATCCCACCCCGCAGAAACAATGGCTACGCTATCATGTTTTTTCGCAACGCTATCAAGTTCTGTTTTTAGAGCAACAATTTCACTATGAACATCAAAACTATCAACAGTATTAATGCCTAAGCTTAATATAGATTTTGCAATCTCACTGATTGCTCTAGTTGGAGAGCAAAGAAGTGCGACATCAACATGCCCTAATGTCGTAATATCATCGGTGACTTTTATATGTTGCAGTTCTTCTGGTATGCTATTTGTATTACGTCGAACAACACCGACTAATTCGCAATCATCAGCCTCTTGTACTGCATCTAAAGCAAATTTTCCTATATTGCCATATCCGACAATAGCGATTTTTATCTTAGTATTCATTGGGTTCCCTTCTAGTCTATTATCTCTCTTTTCCTTTCGATAATAGTAGGTAACAATCAATCAATAAACCCCATACAAACATTTTTACGATTTATTAATTAATTATGCTATTCCGTTATAAATAAACCATGTAGAATCGAGCCACTTCCCGCTGGTTATATTTACAACACTTTTTCACTTTGTTTTTATAGAAGGTTTTCAATGCATCAATCTGATGTAGCGGATCGCTCACTCTTTTCTCTTAGCTGGCCTATCTTCATTGATATTTTTTTGCATTTCGTCACGCTATTGATTAATACCTACATGATAAGCCATGTTTCTACCGCTTATTTAGCTGCTATGGGGGTGGGTAATCAGGTTTTTGACCTTTTTATTACCATCTTTAACTTTATTAGTGTCGGCTGTAGTGTCGTTATTGCTCAATATTTAGGTGCAGGAAAACGCGAAAAAGCAAGCCAAGCAATTCATATTTCAATCGCGTTTAACTTTTTACTTGGCTTTATTAGTGCCGCGATAATTCTCTTTTTTGGCTATAAAATTCTTAATATCATGAATACACCATCGCACTTAGTGCAAGATGGTTATGATTACCTGCATATTTTGGGTATTTGCCTTATTCCAGAAGCGATCTCAATTATTTTAGCTGCTTGTTTACGTGTTTATGGCAAATCAAAAGCGGCCATGTATGTCACGCTGATCGCAAATATCGTGACAGTTATCGGTAATATGATTGTTCTTTACGGCTTCTTTGGTTTACCACAATACGGTTTAATCGGTGTTGCTTGGTCAACCGTTGTTGGCCGTGTTATTGCCGTTATTTTATTATGCTGTCTACTATTTTATGGCTTACGCATTAAATTTGAAATTAAGCTATTGCTAGTTTGGTCTAAAAATATGTTAGGGAAAATCCTACATATCGGCTTACCTGCCGCAGGTGAAAATCTGGTTTGGATTTTACATTATATGACGGCTTCTGCGTTTATTGGCTTAATGGGAGAAGTTCCATTAGCAGCACAAACCTTATATTTCCAACTTTCTTTATTTTTAATGTTATTTGGTATCGCAATTAGTATTGGTAATGAGATACTTGTTGGTCATATGGTTGGGGCTAAACGTTTTAATGATGCTTATATTCGTGGCTTTAAAAGCTTAAAAGCCGGTGTGTTATTTACGATTGGCATTGTTATTATTTACTGGTTTATGCGTGATCCTATTCTTTATTCAATTACTGATGATCAACGTATTATTAATCAGTTATTACCTTTAGTGATTTTATCTGTCTTTTTAGAGCCTGGCCGTACTTTTAATATTATTATGGTTAATGCCTTACGTGCTGCGGGTGATGCACGTTTTCCACTTATCACTGCGGTGTGTTTTATGTGGGGTGTTGCTGTTCCAGTGGGTTATTTCCTTGGTATAAAAATGGAAATGGGCTTAGTCGGAATTTGGATTGGCTTTCTTTGTGATGAGTGGCTACGTGGCTTGGCGAATGCATGGCGCTGGCGTTCTCGTAAATGGCAAACTAAGCGATTAGATATTTAGACTCAAAAGCCCAATATTATATTGGGCTTTTGATACCTGAAAAGTTGTCAACCTATAGCAGAATGAGTTAACTTTTTTTATTTAATGACCTTTTTCATTAAAGAAATTTCTATATTTAGATACTTTTTAATATCTA
>NZ_LXEN01000112.1 GCF_001654855.1 Proteus myxofaciens ATCC 19692 | reverse complement strand
AAATTTTCTGCAAAAATAATTATTTTTATCTAATTCTATTGTGTTTTTTTTATGATAAAAGTGATTAAGCATCTTCTTTAAAAATAGTTAGATGCTTGTAATCCCATTACGTAAAAATACAAAAAAGCAAATACAATGGAGTCTAAAATGGATCTCGTAGAACGTTTTATTTCTTACACAAAAGTAAATACAACAACAAACAGAGAAAACGGTGCCGCAGGCATTATGCCTTCATCAGAAGGTCAACGCGTGTTAGCCCTACAATTAGTTGAAGAATTAAAAGCGCTCGGTGTGAAAGATATTAAAATCCGCGATACCGCAATTGTTACAGCAACACTTCCTTCAAACCTTCATTACGACGTTCCTACTGTGGCTTTTTTTGGCCATTTAGATACCAGTGCAGAACAGACAAATGATACTCATGCACAGATACTACCTTATACTGGGGAAGATCTGTGTTTAAATAAAGAGTTGGATATTTATCTACGCCAAAGCGAATTTCCTGAATTAAAAGACTATATTGGTGACAATATTATTGTAACCGATGGTACAAGCTTATTAGGTGCTGATGATAAAGCCGCTATCGCTTCAATTATGGATATGTTGCAATATTTTAAACAAAATCCTGATATCAAACATGGCACAGTAAAAATTGGTTTTGTGCCTGATGAAGAACAAGGTTTACGAGGCGCAAAAGCATTTGATGTAAAAGAATTTGGTGCTGACTTTGCTTATACCTTAGATTGCTGTGGTATTGGTGAACTGGTTTATGAAAACTGGAATGCCGGTGACGTAGAAATTACGTTTACAGGTGCATCAGCACACCCAATGTCAGCAAAAGGCAAATTAAAAAACTCGCTATTAATGGCACATAAATTTATTGCTATGTTACCTGGTGGTGAAGCACCTGAATATACCGAAGGCCGTGAAGGCTATTATTGGGTAAAACAATTATCAGGTAATAGTGCACGTACTTTATTAAAAATGGATGTTCGTGATTTTACACAAGCAGGCTATTCGCATCGTATGGCATTTTTAAAACAGCTTTCAGAATATTGTGAAGGTTTATGGGGTGAAGGCTCTGTCGCTTGTAAATTAGCAGATCGCTATGCCAACGTATTTAATAGCCTACAAGGGGATAATCGTTATCCTATCGATATTGCTATTGATGCTTATCAAGATAATGGTATTACACCTCGCCCTATTCCAATGCGCGGTGGCTATGATGGCGCGGCTCTTTCTCAAAATGGCTTACCTTGTCCTAATATTTTTACGGGTGCTCATAACTTTCATTCAATTTATGAATATCTCCCTGTTAAATCCCTTTACGCCGCCAGTAATGTTTTAAAATCAGTCGTTAAAATAACCGCAGCGCGTTTTTCACCTGAGGCTAAAGTATGATCCAAATCCTCGCGGTATTAATTGTTGTTGTTATTGTCGCTAGGATGATCTTGAAAGGATATAAAGCAGAACCTGTTTTGCTTGTTGCTGGTTTAGTATTAATGGCACTGACAATGCTATTTGGCTGGGGTGATATTCTCCCTAAAAACGTCAAAAGTACAGGTATTAGCTGGCTAAATCCTTTTGAAATTATTCGAGATCTCTTTAGTAGTCGAGCCGCCGATCTCGGTCTAATGATTATGGCATTAATGGGCTTTGCTCATTATATGGATCATATTGGTGCTAATGAAGCTGTGGTACGCGTTGCAACACGTCCTTTGAAAAATATGCGTTCACCTTATGTATTGCTATTTTTCTCTTTCTTACTCGCCAGTGTTTTACAGTTAGCAATCCCTTCTGCTACTGGGCTTGCTGTTCTTTTAATGGGCACTATGTTTCCTATTATGATAGGGCTTGGCTTATCACCCGCTTCAGCCGCGGGTGTTATTGCAACTTCTCTAGGCGTTGCTTATACCCCCACCGCGATTGATGCAATTCGTGGTGCAAAAGCGGTTGATTTAGGGGTCGTAGAATATGTGTTGTATTACCAAGGGCCAGCAGCTATTGCGACTGTACTCGCAGTTGGTATCACACATATTTTTTGGCAACGTCATTGTGATAGAAAAGCAGGCTTTATTGCGCAATTAGGGCAACTTACAGAAGAGAAAAAAGAAAGTAAGAATGTACCCGGTTTTTATGCCTTACTTCCAATGCTACCTATTATTATGGCAGTAAGTTCATCAAGCTTATTTGTGAGTGGTATCCATCTTGATGTCGTCACTATTGTATTAATTTCAATGGCTATTTGTATGCTTATTGAAACATTACGTTTACGCGACTTCAAATTAGTGTGTGCGGGTTTTCAGCACTTCCTAAAAGGAATGGGCTCTGCTTTTAGTAATGTAGTAGGCTTATTAGTTGCAGCAGGTGTTTTTGCTCATGGTATTAAAGTCAGTGGTGCAATAGATAGCTTAATTGTCATGGCTGAATCTGTTGGCTTACCGCCTTTTGCGATGGCATTTGTCTTTGCGATTGTGACGTTAGCGGCTGCAATTATTATGGGATCAGGTAATGCGCCGTTTCTTGCATTTGTTGAGCTAATTCCTCAAATTGCACATAGCATGGGGGTTAATCCTATCGCTATGATATTACCAATGCAACAAGCATCACATATGGGACGAGGAATGTCTCCTGTCGCTGGCGTTATTATTGCGGTCTCAAGTGGCGCAAAATTACAACCTTTTGATGTGGTAAAACGAACGGTTGTTCCATTGATGGTTGGTTTTGTTTTCCATTGTGCAGTTATTGCTATTTTCTATTATTAATCGATAGCTGAGACAGTTATAATTTGCTGTCTCAGCTTAATTTCAAATAATAGACATATAAAAAAATGACGATAGTTATTTTATTGCTTATTTTATAAATAAAAATTTATTGATATTAATTTAAATATTAAATAAAGAAAAATTTCTTTACTTTTATAAATTTAATCATAATCCTATAAATAAGAAAACATTAACAAAATAGTAAGATATTATTCTTATACGGATAAAAATAAAGAGCATAGTATTCATGATGTTAAAAATGATATTGATTAATAGATGTTTATTTCTCAGCTATTCATTTTAACTATTTAAGTTAGCCCACATTAAGTATGCTTATTATACTAGCAATAGAATGGTATATTCATTCTATTGCCTTTTTATTTATATATTTCTATTTAAAAATAAAGATGCTTTTCTTAATACTCATAAAATAAATTTATAATTATCAATTTTACTAGTGTTCCCGCCCCACTCCTATCAAAAATAATTCTACTTAATAACAATTTCATAGC
>NZ_LXEN01000111.1 GCF_001654855.1 Proteus myxofaciens ATCC 19692 | reverse complement strand
AATATATTACTTGATAGTAAAGTATGAAAATTTTTTCTCTGAAAAATTAAGTATTATTTAGGTATCAAAAATAGAATAATTTTTAATTTTCATACTACTTTCTTTAATACTATCGTGGGTATAATGTGATGAAAAAATCGCTCTCTACTTGTTGGAAAACGCTAATATCCGCTGTAAAACAGCACGTTAAGCCAGCATTGGGTTGTACTGAACCCATTTCACTTGCCCTAGCAGCCGCTACTGCTGCTGATTATTTAAAAAAACCTATTACTCTTATTCACGCAGAAGTCTCACCAAATTTAATGAAAAATGGCATGGGCGTCACTGTGCCTGGTACAGGTATGGTGGGATTACCTATAGCGGCTGCATTAGGCGCAATTGCTGGTGATAGCAAGGCAGGATTAGAAGTCTTAAAAAATGCCACACCAGAACAAATTGATATCAGTAAAGCGTTATTAACCAGTAATGCTGTTCGCGTTGTTATTAAAAAAGAATGCGAAGAAGTCCTCTATTGTGAAGTCACTGTTGCAGATGAAGATAGTCGCGTAACTGTCATTATCGCTGGAAATCATACTAATATCGTTAAAATAATTTTTAATGGCGATATCGTGTTTGATAAAACGGTATCAGAAACTCAACAACTTGTCTCACCTTGCCAAATAAAACAAGCACTCAATAATACCAATACGCAAGAAATTTATGATTTCGTGACTCAAGTTCCTGTAGAAGAAATTTCTTTTATTCTAGATGCCGCTCATTTAAATGATGCGCTATCTAAAGAAGGTCTCACTCATAGTTATGGTTTACATATAGGGCAAACCTTACAGCGCCAACAACAACGGGGATTATTAGCAAAAGATTTACTTTCTGAAATTATGATCCGTACTTCAGCTGCTTCTGATGCTCGCATGGGGGGTGCAATATTACCCGCCATGAGTAAT
Organism: Proteus myxofaciens ATCC 19692; assembly: GCF_001654855.1. Lineage (GTDB taxonomy): Bacteria > Pseudomonadota > Gammaproteobacteria > Enterobacterales > Enterobacteriaceae > Proteus > Proteus myxofaciens. The sequence goes on along the minus strand of NZ_LXEN01000111.1, from coordinate 19,927 downwards.
TCAGGCTCTGGCAACCAAGGTATTGCTGCAACTATGCCGGTTGTTGTGGTTGCTGAGTATTTGCAAGCTGATGATGAAAAATTAGCAAGAGCATTAATTCTTTCTCATTTATTAGCCATTTATATTCATCATAAATTTCCTGCATTATCTGCCTTGTGTGCTGCAACTACGGCATCAATGGGCGCTGCTGGTGCAATTGCATGGTTAATGGAAGAACGTTATGAACCTATGGCTATGGCGATTAGTAGCATGATTGGCGATATTAGTGGCGTTATTTGTGATGGTGCATCCAATAGCTGTGCAATGAAAGTTTCAACAGGCGCCAGTGCTGCTTATAAAGCCGTGCTAATGGCATTAGATAATACCTGCGTCACTGGTAATGATGGTATTGTGACACACAATGTAGATACAACAATTGAAAATCTTTGCGCTTTAGCAAGCCGCGCTATGCAACATACTGATGTTCAAATTATTGAAATAATGGAGCATAAATCAGTCGCTATCGCTTAATATATTTTATAGAAAAAGCCCCATTTTTTATAATGGGGTTTTTATTGCCTATTTTATGATGCAAACTTTATGGTCTTAGTGCCTCAAAACTCGCTTTTATTTCATCTTCAGGTAATTGAACACCAATAAAGACCAGCGTGCTTTGACGTTTTTCATCATCATCCCAAGGCCTATCCCAATCTGCACTATATAGTCGTTGTACACCTTGAAAAAGAAGCCGATTAGGTTGTTCTTTAATATTAAGAATACCTTTATAACGAAGCAGATTATCTGCAAAACTTAATAATAGGGCTTCCATCACATCTGATACTTGCTGTAATTCAACAGCATAATCAAAATTTAATACAATAGAGCGAATGTCATCTTGTTTTTCTGGCTGAAAATGAAAAAATGATGATTTAATATTAAGGTTATCATCTAACATAAATCCTTTGATATTAAATAGCTCACTTAAATCAATATTGCCATTAATGACGGTATAAATTGGCGCTCTAGCATTAATACGCTTTAATCGCGCTAATAATGCTTCACAAGCGGGTTCTATATCTGTTTTGGTTAATAGAATGCGATCAGCATAACCTATTTGTGATTGTGCTAATGTAAATTGATCAAGTTGTTGTTGAGCATGTACAGCATCAACTAGCGTCACAATGCCATCTAATACATAGCGCTGACAAATTATCTCATGTGAGAAGAATGTCTGACTAATAGGGCCAGGATCTGCCATACCCGTGCATTCAATCACTAAACGATCAAATTCAATTTCACCACGATCTAGGCTGTCACATAAATCTAATAGCGTATTTTCTAGCTCATTAGATTTACTGCAACAAATACAACCATTAGTCAGCGTTTTGATTTGAGTTGCTCTATCACCAATGATTTCATTATCAATCGGTACTTCACCAAATTCATTTTCAATGACTGCAATTTTATGGCCGTGTTCTTCATTTAGCATATGACGCAGTAGCGTTGTTTTACCTGAGCCTAGAAATCCAGTCAGGATTGTGACTGCAATAGGTTTCATGAGTTATCTCCTTTGCAGATAATTAACAACAGCGAAAGCCACCTTTTCCATCACCACCACCATAACGTGCTTCTTGGCGTTCACGGAAAAATTCGTTATAGGTCATAAAAGGCTTATCAGGATGATTATCTTTCATATGTTGTACATAAGTGTCGTAATCAGGAATACCAATGAGCATACGCGCAGCTTGTCCTAGATATTTACCTGCTTGTCCTAAATTGCCAAACATAAGCATCTCCTAAAGAAAGTAGCCCCACACTGATAAATCAATGTGGGGTTTTATAACACCTTAAGATTAGTGGCCTGAGGACACTTTTACATCTTTTGGCATCGGTACATAGGGTGTTTCTTGATCAGTTTTTTCTGGGTTTTTACGTGCTTTCATTGCAGTACGGAAACCGTAGAAAATAATACTGTATACAACGACTAAGAATAGAATACTTAAGCCCGCATTGGTGTAATTATTAATCACAATATGATTCATATTCGTGATTTCTGTTGCTGTTAAGTCAGCACCACCTGCTAATATTTTCGCTTTGTATTCATTCGCTAAGTAGAAGAAACCTTCCATTTGTGGATCGTTACTAAAGAGTTTCAATCCTAACGCCCACGTTGTACAAATCAATAGCCATACTGCTGGAATGACGGTTACCCAGATATATTTAGAGCGTTTCATCTTCACTAAGATGACTGTTGCTAATACTAATGCAACCGCTGCTAGCATTTGGTTTGATATTCCAAAGAGAGGCCATAAGCTTTTAACACCACCCAATGGATCAACCACGCCTTGATACAAGAGATAACCCCATAATCCAACACATCCCGCAGTACCAATAACACCTGCGATAAATGAGTCAGTTTTCTTTAAGAATGGAACAAAATTACCTAGTAAGTCTTGTAACATAAAGCGACCTGAGCGCGTACCCGCATCAAGTGCAGTTAAGATAAATAATGCTTCAAATAAAATACCAAAGTGGTACCAGAAGCCCATATCAGCAGCAGGTAGAATTTTATGGAATACCATTGCGATACCAACGGCTAATGTTGGCGCACCACCAGCACGATTTAATACAGAAGGCTCACCGATATCTTTTGCCGTTTGTAGTATTTCATCAGGCGAGATAACAAATCCCCATGAGCTAACTGTAGTTGCAGCATGAATAGTGACTTCTTTTAGCTGTTCCATGATCATCGGTGCATTTTCACCCCCTAATTCATGAAGATTTGGCATAGTGATACCTAATCCAGCAGGTGGTGTATTCATGGCAAAGTAAAGACCTGGTTCAATAATTGAGGCCGCAACTAATGCCATAATTGCCACAAAAGATTCCATCAACATGGCACCATAACCGATAAAACGAGCATCCATTTCATTCGCTAATAATTTAGGCGTTGTTCCTGATGCAATCAATGCATGGAAACCTGAAACTGCACCACAAGCGATAGTAATAAATAAGAATGGGAATAGAGCTCCTTTCCATAATGGACCAGAACCGTCTATATATTGTGTGACAGCTGGCATTTTTAATTCAGGATTAAGAATAACAATACCGACGGCCAAGCCAACAATAACGCCAATTTTTAAGAAAGTTGCTAAATAATCGCGAGGTGCAAGAATAAGCCAAACAGGTAATAAAGCCGAAACAAACGCATAACCAATAAGACCAAATGTAATTGTTGTATCTTTAAAGGTTAATGCAGGTCCCCAATAAGGATCGTGAGCAATGACACCACCAAACCAAATAGCCGCGATTAATAACACAATACCAATCACAGAGACTTCGCCTACGCGACCAGGGCGAATATAGCGCATATAAATACCCATAAAGAGCGCAATAGGCACTGTCGAACATACCGTGAACACACCCCATGGGCTTTCTGCTAAGGCTTTAACGACGATAAGTGCTAATACAGCAAGGATAATTATCATAATCAGGAAACAGCCAAAAAGTGCGATAGTACCAGGAATGGCACCCATCTCTTTTTTCACCATTTCACCTAATGAGTTACCATTTCGGCGCGTTGAAATAAACAACACCATAAAATCTTGTACAGCACCAGCAAGGACAACCCCAGCTAATAACCAAAGTGTACCTGGTAAATAGCCCATTTGAGCAGCAAGAACAGGACCGACTAAAGGACCTGCACCTGCAATCGCTGCAAAGTGGTGACCAAATAACACATAGCGGTTAGTTGGTACATAGTTTAAACCGTCATTATTAATTACCGCAGGTGTTGCTCGTGTGGGATCTAGTTTCATGACTTTACGAGCAATATAAAAACTGTAATAACGATAAGCCACTAAGTAGACAGCAACAGAAGCAACAACTATCCATAGAGCACTGACATGTTCACCACGACGTAGCGCAACAACGGAGAGACAAAAAGCACCAATAATTCCAATAATGACCCAAGGAATGTGCTTTAAAAATGCATTTTTGTTCATGAGACACCTTTTTTTCAGGCAAGACCGAACAGCCAAAGAGTAGTAAGTAGCAGTTGAGAATTATTTGATAATGAATAGATAACTGCCAGTGCTGATATGATATGAAGATTAATAAGGAAATTGTGAGACTAAATGACTTAGCGGTTATATACCGAATTAAGCGGTCTTTATTGTTACCTAAGTGGTTATACGCGATTTTTTAATACAAAAATTTGTGAGCGACATAACAATTTTATGGCTTTCAATAAGTTAGAAAACTGTTAATTACTCTAGTTTCCCTTTAAAGAACGTATATTATTTTTAGGGAAAAATATCACTATCAAAAATAAAATGGGGAAATCCTATTTTTCTACTCAACCTAAGTTACACACCATTTTAACGAAATATAAAATCAATATTATTTATAAAATTCTTCATAATTCACTATATTGATAATTAAAATTTGCATTATTTGAATATACTGCAATATTTAAAAGCACCTAAGTCCCAAATCTAATTAATAATATGCTAATTATTCAATTTAAAAAGATTATTCGAAGTGCTAGAAAACATACAAAGGGTTATCACTAGCATCAAAATTGTCCACTGAAATATTACAAAAATAATCCTCTATACCCTAGTATTGGACAATTTATTATGAATTTAATAAAACCTAAACTTTTAGATGACGCTTGTATCATAGATACAAAGCTAAATCTTGATGCTCGAACTTGGAACTGGCACAGAAGTAAAGACAAAGAATCCAATAACCGCACCTCCGCGAATTACTATGAAGCATCATTAAATGAATGGGACAATTTCGCGCCACTAACGACTGATCGACAGTGCGACATAGTAGTAATAGGTGGAGGACTGCTTGGAGCATCAACGGCCTTACATCTTGCAGAAGCAGGTCTAGACGTCGTATTGGTAGAAAAAGACAATATCGGTTCAGCCGCTTCTGGCAGAAACGGAGGGCAGCTTACACCTGGCCTTGCTCGCTGGGAAGCTACAGATATGATTGCAAATCTTTCTATCGATGAGGCTAAGCGACTATGGCGCTTTTCCTCTATTGAAGCGATAGAAATGATAAATGATATTGCTACACGCTACAGTCTTGATCTCGATATCCGACATGGTCACATAACCGCGGCTGTACATTCTGGACATATGAATTCGTTAATCGAAAGTGCTGATGCACGACGTCATCTCGGCGATGATAAGATAAAAATTGTCGGCGCCTATGAACTGGATCAATATATAAAATCACAGATATACCACGGTGCCACAATTGATGACTTAGGCGGTCAAATTCATCCTCTTGCACTACTACGCACTCTAATATACGGTGCGGTCGAAAATGGAGCGAGTATTTATGAGTTTACCAAGGCATTAGATATTCAACAGACACCTTCTTGCGCTATTATTACAACCGAAGAAGGGATTATTACAGCGAAAAAAGGCGTTGTAGTGGCTGTTCATAATACAACTTTCCAGTTTTTATCAGGTGTAACTGGCACCACTGTTCCTTTTTATACTTATGTCGGTGTAACTCCACCATTACGTATTGATATCAAAACGCTATTGCCTACAGATATGGCCGTCTACGACACACAATTTCAGATTGACTATTACCGAGCCGTTCGTAGTAATCGACTTCTTTTTGGTGGTCAAGGAACAGGAACAAGCTGGTCTCCCAAAAAAATCAACGATTATCTATTAGAACGCATAGGTACTGTTTTCCCACAGCTGGGGCAAACTGAATTAGAATACTCTTGGAGTGGCATTAGCGATTTTACCCTTAACGGTGCAACTGACTGTCGAAAAATCGGAGATAATATACCAACTTATCTAGTACATGGTTGGAGTGGTCATGGTGTTGCGCAAACAGTTCGTATTGGAAAGGCTATCAGTGATGATATTATGGGAGAAAACGATGATTTTAGCATGCTTACGCGTATCGAACACATGAACATTCCTCTAGGGAGACAGCTATCACCGATGGCAATTCCACTAGTAAAAGCAGCCGTTGGGATCTCTAATACTGTCAATCCAAGTAAGCTAGTTTCATTCTGACAATAATTAGTTAAATATGAAAATTTCTATATATTAAATCTATTTTTTAACTCACTATAATGACTTGACTAGCGGGTTTGTTACTCGTGATTACCGATTTAATGTACAAAAAAACACCTTTTGCATTACACAAAAGGTGTTTTTTGAAATAGGTTATTTATTAGATTAATAATGGATTTTTTGACGTCCTGCAATCGAGTGAGAAAGCGTTGTACCGTCGACCATTTCTAGCTCACCACCAACAGGAACACCATGCGCAATTCGGCTTGCAGCAATATCGTACTGAGCACAAATTTCAGCAATATAATTTGCTGTCGCTTCGCCTTCTACTGTGGGGTTAGTAGCTAAAATAACTTCTGATATAGGTTCTTGGCTTAAACGTTCTTCAAGTCTGTCTAATCCTATATCCATAGGGCCAATACCATCTAACGGTGATAAATGCCCCATTAAGACAAAATATCGTCCTGCAAATTGCCCTGTCTGCTCGATAGCATGAATATCAGCAGGCGTTTCTACGACGCACACTTGTCCGTTTTGCTGACGTCGAACATTGGCACAAATAGTACAACGTTCTTCTTCTGTAAACGTACGACAGTCGCAACAATGACCAATTTCAGACATCGCGCGCGTTAGTGCTTGTGCTAAACGCATGCCACCGCTTCTATCGCGTTGAAGCAATTGAAAAGCCATGCGTTGCGCTGATTTAGGCCCGACACCGGGTAAACAACGCAACGCATCCATTAATGATTCAAGAAGTGGGCTAGTTTGCATTAGAATGGCATCTTAAAGCCTGGTGGCAGTTGCATACCATTAGATACAGAAGCCATTTTCTCTTTTTGAGTTTCATCAATACGACGAGCTGCATCATTGAAAGCGGCTGCAATTAAGTCTTCTAACATTTCTTTGTCATCTTCTAGCAAGCTAGGATCGATTTCAACGCGACGGCAGTTATGAGCACCATTAATAGTCACTTTAACTAAACCTGCGCCAGATTCACCGGTCACTTCAATGTTAGCTATCTCTTCTTGCATCTGCTGCATTTTGTCTTGCATTTGTTGGGCTTGTTTCATTAAATTGCCCAAACCACCTTTTCCAAACATAATTGTCTCTCTTTGTAAAAGCCACACAGTATGATGTCATACAACATGGTGCAATTAAACAGGTCGGATACTCTCTTCATCCAATTCAGCATCAAAATAATGCTGTAGTGTTTGAATCGTTTTATCCGTAATAATCGATTGGCGAGATAACGCCAATTTTTCATCATAGATAGCTTGTCGCCACTCCAACGGCGTTTTCACCGCTGGGTTATCATCTTCTATAATTGTGAGTGAAATTGTTTTTTCATGCAATTCACTTAACGCATTTGTGAGCGTACGTAACGCATTTGCTGAATTTAAATGTTTCTGTGTCGTTCGTAAATGCAAAACCACATTTTCTTCATTTATGGTCTCTTTATACGCATTTAAGGCTAATTGTTGCACCAGTTTTGGTAACGACATCTTGCCTATTTCGGCAGCCCATGCATCTCTTTCTTGTGACTCTTGGGCAATTTTTGCCGCAAGTTCAGGTGTTTTCTCATATTCAAGAACTTCTTTTATCTCTTTAGGAGAAGAAACAACTTCTTGCGTAGAGACCACTTCAGGATTTTGTGGTCGCCATTGATACGCTTCTTTTTTCTTTTTCTCAGGTGTAGATGCTGATTGGCGTTTTGTCACCTGTTGACGTTTTTCGCTGACGGCCGCTAGCCGCTCTAATGCACTAGCAGCCGGCTTAGCCTGATGAGGCGTCGCCGGTTCAGGCTTTTTTGGCGGAGTTTGTGAACCATTCCCCTTTATCGCCTGCCGTGCTCTTAATAATTGGGCTGTTGGGCTATTATCGAGTGAATCACTAGGCTCTGTTGACACACTCGTTTGTGTTGGCGATACATTCTGTTGATGATGTATCGGCTTAGGAGAACGGCCTTCTGGTTGTGTTTGATGCGACGGCACATTGGCATTGGGCAATGTTTGCGCAAGGGGTGCAGAAGTCACATCATCAACAACGGTTTTAGGATGAAAGGCTAACGCTCGTAATAGCGTCATTTCAACACCCATGCGTCTATCTGGCGCATAGGCTAATTCTTTTCGGCCTACTAATAAGGTTTGATAATAAAGCTGTAAGTCTTGTGGTGATACTGATTTTGCTAATAAGCGCAGGCGCTCTTGAGTATATTGCTCTTGAGGATTTTCTTCACTAGGCAATAATTGCAACATAGCAATTTGATGTAGCAACGATAAGGTTTCTACTAAGAAATTTTCCCAATCAGTACCTCTCGAAGCCACATCATTGACCAATGACATAACTTGCTGTCCATCGGCTTTAACTAATGCTTCAATCAGTGCTAAAGGCTGAGCATCATCAATTGTTCCTAGCATTTGGCTGACAACATCAGCGCTTACTACACCTTCACCACTCGCAATCGCTTGATCAGCCAAACTTAGCGCATCACGCATGCTACCATCAGCAGCTCGCGCAATAAGTTGACGTGCTCTTGCATCACTATTGATATGCTCAGCAGATAATACTTTTTCAAGTTGTGTCGCAATTTGGTCGATATCTAATGCACGCAAATGAAATTGTAAGCAGCGTGATAAAATCGTGACAGGTAATTTTTGTGGATCTGTCGTTGCCAGTAAAAATTTTACGTGCTCAGGCGGCTCTTCTAACGTTTTGAGTAACGCATTAAAGCTATGGCGAGAAAGCATATGAACTTCATCAATTAAATAGACTTTAAAACGTCCACGAGCTGGCGCATATTGCACGTTATCAAGCAATTCTCGCGTATCTTCAACTTTTGTTCTTGACGCTGCATCAATTTCAATTAAATCGACAAAACGCCCTTGCTCTATTTCAAGGCAATTTGCACATTTACCACAAGGTTTGCTTGTTATACCTGTCTCACAATTCAGCCCTTTTGCAAATAGACGGGCGATGGTTGTCTTTCCGACACCACGGGTGCCAGAAAAAAGGTAGGCGTGATGTAGCCGTTGGTTATCAAGACCATTAGCTAATGCCATCAACACATGGTGTTGACCAACAACATCATTAAAAGTTTGTGGGCGCCACTTACGGGCAAGTACCTGATAGCTCATTGATTCCGCTAAAATTGAACGATATTTATCTCTATGCTAACACAGTGAAGACCTGTTGAGCGAGATTTGTAATAAACAAATGAGATATTGATGAAGTTATCAGCGAAATTTTTGAAAAGGAGAAAACAAGTGTGCGGGCCTTATATAACAAAAAAGGCTTAAAGTACCCGCACTATCGTTGCTTATTAACTCAAGCTATTTTACTGATATTGATGAAATATGTTTGTCACTTTTTCAATATCATGTTCAAAAGCGCAAAAAATTAATGTCCTGGAAAATCAACGAGGGTATAGCTATGAATACCTTGTTTTTCTAAGCGTTCAATACCGCCTAAATCTGGTAAACAAATAATAAATGCAGCCTCATTGACAGTACCCCCTAAGCGACGAATAAGACGTGCTGTCGCTTCGATAGTTCCACCTGTTGCTAATAAGTCATCGACAACTAAGACTTTATCTTTATCTGTGATACTGTCTTTGTGGATTTCTAATGTATCGGTACCATATTCCAAATCATAAGTTTCACTGAGTGTTTCGCGAGGCAATTTACCTTTTTTACGAACAGGAACAAAACCAACACCTAAGCGTAATGCAACTGGCGCGCCAAATAAAAAGCCACGAGCTTCGGTACCAACAACTTTAGTGATACCTTGACCTTGATAGTGTTCAACTAACAGATCAATAGTTGACTGATATGCCGTAGGGTTATCTAGTAACGTGGTAATATCACGAAATAGAATTCCTTCTTTTGGATAATCAGGAATAGTTTCAATACTGTCTTTAATAAATTGCAGTTGTTGCGCGTTAGCAGTCATAATCAGTGCCATAATAAAAAACGAAACGATAGAATCTATGCAATATGCCGTTAAAATGCAACAGAAAGCCTGTTAATGACTTCTTTTTGTTGCTTTGCGTCAATTCATGTTTTTATCAAAACAGGAACAACACCCAAATGAAAAAAACAGATCCGCTGAGTGTGTTTAAAAAACAGATAGACAATCTCGCCGAAACACTTGCGCCTATTGCCAATAAAAAAATAGCAGCACCTTGTTTCGACACAGCACTGTTTCATCGCCGAAGTGATTCACTTGGGGGCTATATGCAACAGATCCACGATAATTTTACCCAGTTAATCGCTTGTGTTGAGGCACAACGAAGCCAGCAGGTAAAATTTCTGGCAACACAAATCCTACAACAAATTGAAGCATTAACTCGTGAATTATCGACACAAACGCTAAGAAAGCAAGAAAACCAGCTAACTCAACGTAAAAAAAGTGTCGATCTCTATCAAAAGCTTGCTGAACATCAAGATTACGAACGCAGATTGCAGGCCATGATCCAAGATAGGGAATTATCACTCACTCAAGCACAAAATTTTATGCGCCAGCAAGAATTACAAAAAGAAATTGCTGCACTAGAAAATCGTTTAATGCGTTGCAAAAATGCACTTTTTTCTATTGAAAAGAGTATTGAAAAACAAGAAGATAAATATTAAGAGAATATATGGAATTACAAGACGAACCAGAATCAGTTCAGTTAGCAGTCGATATTATCTATCTTTTAGAGACACATAAGATAGAGCCACATATCGTCTTAGAGGCGCTTGAAATTATTCGTAAAGATTACGAACAAAAATTACACCTTAAGACGATGAACAAATAACTGACTTATAATATATTTTACCCTTTATACTGAAGGTGAAGTGCCTCTAGACGCTGAGCCATCAAGTGGTCGTTTTATCTCTTGTATTTCATCACCGTTTTTATTGTGTAGGTATACATCTAATTGGTTGAATGCGATATTGATATTATTTTCATTACATAATTTATCAATAGCACGATTCACTTCATCGGTTGTAATACTTCTATCACCCAACGTTCTGACATAAAAACGCAATTCATGATTAAGTGTACTAGCCCCAAATTCTGTAAATAATACCGCAGGTTCTGGCTCTGTCATTACTTTATCATTGTCTTTCGCTGCTCTCATTAAGACCTCTTTCACTTTGCTAAGATCAGAGCCATAAGCAACGCCGATTTGAATAATTATTCTTGTTACCGTATCAGATAAAGTCCAATTAATAAGCCTTTCGGTCACAAATGCTTTATTTGGAATAATAACTTCTTTGCGATCAAAATCTGTAATAGTTGTCGCTCTGATACGAATACGGCTAACAGTTCCTGAATAAGTGCCTATTGTGATGGTATCACCAATCCTTACAGGCCTTTCAAACAAAATAATTAAACCAGATACAAAATTAGCGAATATTTCTTGTAAGCCAAACCCAAGACCAACCGTTAATGCAGCCGCTAACCATTGTAATTTTTCCCATGCAACGCCTAATATTCCTAATGAAACAATAGTCCCAATAGCAATAATGATATAAGTCATAATCGTAGTAATTGCATAAGAAGCCCCTTGCTGTAGCTTGATTCTTGATAAAACTAAGACTTCTAATAATCCTGGTAAATTACGTGTCATAAACCAAGAAACGCCCATTATCGCTATAGATAGCAAGAGATCTGCCACTGTAACAGCTTTTAAGACATAACCTAATTCAGTTGGCAAATTATAATGCCACAAAGTGATCCCATCTAAATAAGTAAAAACGGTGATAAAATCAGACCAAATACCATAAAAACTAGACGCAAAAATGATAAATAAAATCATCGTAGTCAATCTTAATGATTGCTGATTAATTTGCTCCATATCCATAGGTGGTTCTTGAATGGGCTCAAGGCTGGTATCTTCACCTTCTTTTTTTTCTTTAAGCATAGCCTGACGGCGCTCTAAAGCTCGACGATAAGCCAACCTTCTCGCTGCTACAGTTAATCCTCTTAAACTGGCATGATAGGCAATAAACCAAAGCATCAGCAAATATAGGCTATCAATCCAGCGATTCGCTAATCGCAAAGCTGTGTAGTAATACCCTAAAATAACAAGTACCATCAATATCAACGGTGAAAATGTTAGAAGCGTAATAACAACGGTTCTTACAACATGACTTCCCTTTTCTTGCCACATTTCACGGCAAAAAGGTAATGCGCATAAACTAATAAAAAAGAGAGAAATAATAGCAACCAGCTGGCCTATAACATCGTCAACTAGCATAAGTGGATTATTAATCCCATAAGCCGAAAGCAGAATAATTGGCAACATAGGAATAGATAAACGTAATAAACGCCTACGGTTTTGCCTAACTCGTTCTAATGGGATTTTAAAGTGTTTTACAGCGACACCATTATCTGACATCAACCGATATGACCACTCAAACATCAACCAGAAAATTGCAAATTGCCATGCTAAAGACCAAATAAATTCTTGTTGGACATTGAAACTATTAATTAGCCAATAGCCAAGTGCTAACACAATACAAGAAAGGGGTAATGTTTTTAAAAAAACGATCCCCAATGCGATTGGGGTATGAAGTTGGGAATCTTTATTGAGTTTATTGATATCTGTACTGTTTTTTTCAAATTCAATATCCAGCTTTTTACGTTGCCAAATAATCAACAAACTAAAAGTAATAAGAATAATAAGTACAGGTAATGATTTTTTAGCCCCATTCAACAGATTTTCATGAGACCAATTGACTTTGAAATTTTGAAATTCAGCCAGTGCAAGTGAAGGAAATGCAGAAAACCAGCTTAAATTAATAGGTTTGTTACTACTAACCCAAAATATTTGTTGCGCCAATGTATTTTCTAATGAGCTAACAACACTTTTTAATTGTTGTTGGTCCATTTGTAAATTGATCGACTCAGAAATTTGGCTTCCTAACTGATTATTTAATTTATCAAGCAACTCTCTACGTGCTTCAATAAGTTGTTCAAAAGCATTACGTAAGCCTTTTAATGTATTAATATCAGCCTGTTCTGGGTACATAGCCTGATATTCAGACATTAATTTTTCAATATAAACATTAGATTGGAAAATTTGTTCGCGCTGTTTATTTATCTCAAATTGTTCTAGGCGTAAATCTGCAATTTTATCGGGAAGATTATTAATAAAAATACCATCAGGTAAATCAACTTGTTCTTCAAAAAGAATACGTGAAAGCAATAAACTACCTTTAAGTACATCTATTTGCTCTTTTAAATTCCGCTCTGATTGAATGGCTCTATCTAAGCGGCTTTTCACCATTAAGCTTTGACGATTTAACTCATTATTATTTTGTGTTGTGACAATTAATTTATCACTAAGTTGTTTGTTGATTTCGGCTTGAGCTAAATAGAAGGGATTGGTATTAATCTCATGATTATTAAGCCCTGTATTTTGAGCTTCTTTTGCCGTTTCTTCTGAACTATCTAAGCGTTTGTCACTAAGCGCATCTTGTAAAATCTGCGCATGCTCTTGTGAAAGGTCGATATAAGCAGAACTGTAATCTCGTTGCAGTTGCAACAAGCTTTGTAGTTGTACATTTGATTGTAAAGTACGTTTTTGAAAGTTATTTTGCTGTTGAAGATAATATTGTTCTAACTGTAAAAGTTGCACTGCTGAAGGGCGCATTTGGGCTTTATCACCACTACTTTTATTCAGCGCAACTCTGATTTGTTGAAGCCTTTCAGAATTACCAAATAAAACAGCTTGAGCTCTTTCGGGCTGTGTTTGTAATACAATAAGTTCATTACTGTAATTAGCTAAATCATCTTGCGATTTTTGCAAAGATTGTAATATATCTTCTAATTTTGATTCTAATGTTGCGAGTGGCAAGTTTTCTAATGACTTTTGATAACCATCAGTCTCTTTATTAGCAATCTTTTGTTTTAATTGATTTAATTGAAATTGAATATTACGTAACTTTTCAGGTAATTGCTCAACTGTTTTATTGTAATCTATTGATTTTTTACTCAATTGCTCAATATCATCAAGCAATAGCAAAGATTGTTCTAAATCGCTAATTGTTAATTTATCTTCTGCACTCAATGCACTGCGTTTATTTAATAAATTAAGCTGACTTTGGATGCTTTCTTGAGTGGGTAAATTATTCGGATTCGCAGCCCAAGCAGAGGTGATTAATAAGCTCCACAATAGGCATGCCATTATACCCGCAGAAATAATATGGCGAATATTAAGATTTAAGTGAGAAAAAGTAACTGGTACACGCATAGTTGAGCAACTTGTTCAATTAACATTGAAAAACTGTTCTATCAGTATAATCCAATTACCATAAATTGGCAGTGAAAAAGAACAAGCCGCAACCGTGATTTTTGGCTAAAAAAAGTCAATAATAATTAAAATGTAAGGATTTTATCTGCTGCTAATGTCCACTGAGATAAATCGACTAACGTACCTAACTCAACGCCATCAGCTAGCGCTAATTTACTGATACCACGAGTGTCTGTGCATGTTTTACAGAGTTTAACAGGCACATTTTGAGCAGTAAGGATCTCTAACATTTGCTGGAGATTATAGCCTTCTTTTGGCTGTTGATTAGCTAAAGCGCCAATCACGGCATCAGACATTAAAAATAACATTAACTCAGTTTCAGGATGTTGTTCTTTTAATGTAATTGATAGACGCAATGCATTAAATAATGATTCGTTACCATATGCTGCACCATTAGCAATCACTAATACTTTACTCATTTGTCTTTCCTTATTTTTATCTTGATTAAGATGACGCATCTATTCTGAGATTAGTGCTGTTCTTTATCATATCAATAAAGCTATCAATCAAGTATTGACTTTCATCTTTTATAGAAAAACTTTCTGGTGAAAATAACCAATTTTCAGCAAGACCCGTCATCATCGCCCTCAACATAATAGCGGCTCTTTTCAAATGTAAATCATCGGGGAGCTGTTTTTTTTCAATACAGCGACGAAAAGATTGTTCTATTCTAGAATAGTCTGCCGCACATAATTCTCTACGAATTTCAACAATAGGCATCATTTCACCTACAAATTCACATTTATGAAAATAAATTTCTAATAATGCATTGTGTTTGGGATCATCTACAATTGATGTCAATATATAAATAAGCAATTCTCTTAATACAAATAGTGGATCATCTGGATATTTTGCTTGATACTCTAGTTCTAAATATTCTATTTTTAAATCGGTGAGCTTGCATGCTTCAGTAAATAGATCCACTTTGTTCTTAAAGTGCCAATATATTGCACCTCGAGTCACACCTGCCTCGAAGGCAATATCTGAAAGTGATGTGGCAGAAACGCCTTGTACAGTAAACAATCTAATTGCAGCATCAATTATGTGCTGTTTTGTCTCCTGTGCCTGCCGTTTAGTTTTTCGTGCCATTATTCCTCGGTTTCGACTGAAGTTAATTTACATACATTCATGTATGTTTGTACTATACATCGCGACCATTCACCAATTTAATTATTTTTTATCCCGGGAAACAACTTTTGAATAGAGGTTTTCTTATGCGAAAAAACAGAGGGGTTCTGCCTCTGGCTATGTTAGTACTATCAGGCAGTTTAGTTCTTGCAGGATGTGATGACAAAGCTAAACAGTCTGGTACCCCACCAGCACCAGCAGTCGGTGTTGTAACCCTTGGCGTTCAACCACTGACTATTACAACTGACTTACCAGGCCGAACTTCTGCATATCGTATTGCCGAAGTTCGTCCACAGGTTGGCGGTATTATTTTAAAACGTAATTATACGGAAGGTAGCTATGTAGATGCAGGTACATCTTTATATCAGATTGATCCTGCTATCTTCCAAGCAGCATTAAATAGTGCTTCAGCTGATTTAGCTAAAGCGAAAGCAAATGCCGAAATATCACGTCTTACAGTAGAGCGCTATAAGCCTCTATTAGGGACGAATTATGTGAGTAAGCAAGATTTTGACACAGCAACATCTCAGTATGCTCAAGCTGTAGCCGCAGTTAAAGCTGCACAAGCCGCACTAACAAATGCCAAAATTAATCTTGAATACACCAAAGTGACTGCACCTATTTCAGGTCGTTCAGGTAAATCAACAGTGACAGAAGGGGCATTAGTCTCAACAGGGCAACAAGTCGCTTTAACAACGGTTCAACAAATTGATCCTATTTATGTTGATGTTACCCAATCAAGTGATGATTACCTAAAACTAAAAAATGAAATTGAAAGCGGTGCTATTCGCCAAGAACAAGGTAAAGCAGTCGTTCATTTAATATTGAACAATGGCAAACCTTATTCAGAAAAAGGTCATTTAGAGTTTTCTGACGTGACTGTTGATGAAACAACCGGCTCAATTACAATGCGTGCCATCATTCCTAATCCAAACGGTGAATTACTACCTGGAATGTTTGTGCGTACTAAATTAGAAAACGGTATTCGTCAAAATGCAATTCTGATCCCACAACAAGCTGTTATTCGTACACCACGTGGTGAGGCAACAACCATGGTTGTCAATAAAGATAATGTTGTTGAAGTACGTACGATTGAAATTGGACAAGCAGTTGGAAATAGATGGCTAGTAAATAGTGGTCTCCAAGAAGGCGATCGCGTTGTTGTTTCTGGATTGCAAAAAATTAAACCGGATATCAAAGTGACGGCTCAAGAAGAGAATATTGATGACAAAACATCTTCTCAAAAAACTGAGTCAGCAAAGAATCCTCAATAAGGAGTCGGTGATCCATGCCTAAGTTTTTTATAGACAGACCGATATTCGCATGGGTAATTGCGATAATTACCATGCTGGCTGGTCTTCTGGCAATCATCAAATTACCTATTGCGCAATACCCTACTATTGCACCACCTGCGATTTCGATTTCAGCGGTGTACCCTGGTGCGGATGCGACCACTGTGCAGAATACAGTAACTCAGGTTATCGAACAGAATATGAATGGTATCGATAACATGGTGTATATGTCTTCTACCAGTGATTCAGCAGGTACGATGAATATCACTCTGACCTTTGAAGCAGGTACTGATCCTGATATTGCGCAGGTACAAGTGCAGAATAAACTGCAATTGGCGATGCCTCTTTTACCTCAGGAAGTGCAACAACAAGGGATTAGTGTTGATAAATCAGCAAGTTCATTCCTCATGGTGGCAGGTTTTATCTCTGGTGACGGCACAATGTCACAAGATGATATCGCCGACTATGTCGGTGCCACAATTAAAGATCCATTAAGCCGTGTAACCGGTGTTGGTGAAACACAATTGTTTGGTAACCAATATGCTATGCGTATTTGGTTAGATCCTGATCAATTAGTGAAATACAACATGACAACGCTTGATGTTATTAACGCAATTAAAGCGCAAAATAACCAAGTGGCAGCCGGCCAGCTAGGGGGTACACCACCTGTTCCTGGTCAACGCCTTAATGTGTCAATCATAGCTCAGACTCGTCTTAACACTCCTGAACAATTTTCTAATATCCTGATGAAAGTCAACCAAGACGGTTCTCAGGTGAAATTGAAAGATCTTGGTATTGTTGAGATGGGGGCTGAAAACTATAGTACGATTGCTCGCTACAACGGTTTACCCGCGGCAGGTATTGGTATCAAACTCGCTACAGGTGCAAATGCGTTAGATACTGCCAATGCAGTACGTGCAGCATTGGCCGATATGGAACCGTTCTTTCCTGCTGGATTAGAGGTTGTTTATCCTTACGATACAACACCTTTCGTTAAGATCTCTATTTTTGAAGTTGTTAAAACACTGATTGAAGCGATAATGCTCGTGTTCGTGGTTATGTATCTGTTCTTGCAGAACTTCCGCGCTACGCTAATACCTACTATCGCCGTTCCTGTCGTCCTTTTAGGAACATTTGCCATCTTGTCGGCATTTGGCTATTCGATAAATACCTTGACGATGTTCGCCATGGTACTCGCCATCGGTCTGCTGGTGGATGATGCCATTGTTGTTGTAGAAAACGTTGAACGGGTTATTCAAGAAGAAGGTTTATCGCCTAAAGAAGCAACACGTAAATCGATGGATCAAATCCAAAGCGCCCTGGTGGGTATCGCACTCGTTCTTTCTGCGGTATTTATTCCAATGGCATTCTTTGGTGGTTCTACTGGTGCTATTTATCGCCAGTTCTCTGTTACTATTGTTTCCGCAATGACCTTATCTGTCCTTGTTGCATTGATTTTAACACCTGCGCTATGTGCAACGATGTTAAAACCTGTACCAAAAGGCAGCCATGGTATTCAAACTGGATTCTTTGGTTGGTTTAACCGCACATTCGAAAAAAGTAGCCATCACTATACAGACAGTGTTTCTCGTACATTACGAGGAACAGGCCGTTACTTATTACTTTATGTCTTATTAGTTGCCGGTATGGCGTTGATGTTTATTCGTCTACCAACCTCGTTCTTACCAGAGGAAGACCAAGGGGTATTATTGACAATGGTTCAATTACCAGCAGGTTCAACTCAAGAACAAACACAAGACGTATTAAGTAATGTAGATAACTACTTTAGAGACAAAGAGAAAGACGTCGTTAAATCTGTCTTTACCGTTAATGGCTTCGGTTTTGCGGGTCAAGGTCAGAATATGGGTCTTGCTTTCGTCGTACTAAAAGATTGGGATGAGCGTAGCTCAAAACAAGATAAAGTACCCGCGATTGTTAATAGGGCAAATATTGCATTATCTTCTATAAAAGAAGCATTTATCTACTCATTTAATATTCCAGCTATCGTTGAACTTGGTTCTGCGGGTGGTTTCGAATTTGAGCTAGTGGATAAAGCCAACTTAGGCCACGAAAAACTGATGGAAGCTCGTAATCAGTTACTTGGCTTAACGGCGCAACATCCTGAAATGCTAACCGGTGTTCGTCCTAATGGACAAGAAGATACTTCACAATATCGCTTATATATCGATCCTGAAAAAGCACAAGCTCAAGGTGTCGCGATTAACGATATTTACTCTACATTAGGAACGATGTTTGGTGGTACATACGTCAATGACTTTATTGACCGTGGACGCGTGAAAAAAGTATATGTACAAGCTGATTCACCATTCCGTATGTTACCTAAAGACATTGCTAACTTGTATATCCGTAATAATGTCGGGCAAATGGTTCCTTTCTCATCATTTATTGATACAAGTAAAGACCCATGGTTATATGGCTCTCCACGCTTAGAGCGCTATAACGGATTACCAGCAATGCAAATCCAAGGTAGTGCAACGCAAGGTCAAAGTAGCGGTGACGCTATGTTGATGATGGAAAGCTTAGCGAGCCAATTACCAAGCGGTATTGGTTATGAATGGACGGGAATGTCTTATCAAGAACGTCTATCAGGTAACCAAGCACCTGCGTTATATACCATCTCTTTAATCGTCGTATTCTTATGTCTTGCGGCATTATATGAAAGCTGGTCTATTCCATTCTCAGTTATGTTAGTAGTTCCTCTTGGGGTTATCGGAGCATTAGCCTTTACCTCACTAAGAGGCCTAGAGAATGATGTTTACTTTAAAGTAGGTCTACTCACAACCATTGGATTATCGGCGAAAAATGCAATCTTGATTGTTGAATTCGCCAAAGACTTGATGGAAAAAGAAGGCAAAGGGTTAGTGGAAGCAACACTAGACTCTGTAAGAATGCGTTTACGACCTATTCTGATGACCTCACTCGCCTTTATGTTAGGGGTTATTCCTCTTGTATTAAGTAATGGTGCAGGTTCTGGTGCTCAGAACTCAGTAGGTACTGGTGTATTTGGTGGTATGATTGCAGCAACATCACTAGCTATTTACTTTGTTCCTATCTTCTTTGTTGTGATCCGCAGAAGGTTCTCAAAGAAAAGTGAAGACTTAGAACACCCAGAAAATTCACATTAATTTAAGTAAGTAAATAAAAAG
>NZ_LXEN01000110.1 GCF_001654855.1 Proteus myxofaciens ATCC 19692 | reverse complement strand
TTATTTAGAAGCAATGACTCGTTAGTCGCACTATTTGTAACTTTAACAATCAAACAATAACAAAACAAAGATAATCATTATGTTAAAAAAACATAACTTCTATTAGCGATAATTAATTTTTACGAAAATAGACAAATTTCTGTTGTTCAGATAGTGACTTATGCAATAATAGTGCTATATTAAGCAAAGACAATTTTTTTGTTGTACTAATTTTAAACCAGTATAAAGTATGTATGGTACGTTTTGTTATATCTTGTTCAGTACATCCTCTTCAAATATGCTATTACTTAACAAGATATAATAAATATTATTATTAGCTTTATTTTCATGCATAAAAATAAATACTCATTTTATTCGAGGTTCTTTTATTAATCTCTCAATGAATTATGTAACAAGTCATATTAATTGCTTATTCTGTAAGTATTTATCATTATTAAATGGCTTTTTCATTAATTCATATATCAATAAGTTATGGACGAATATTCACCAGAAAAAGTAGATTTAACTGAGTTGTCATTTCTATTTGAAGAGCTATTACAACAAGCCCTTAGCTCTCTAGAAAACAATATGACAACTTGGAATAATGATCTGAGTAGCGCAAAAAGTGTTAATTTAAATGTTCTTATTGAGCATATTATGAACTTTAGCTGGAAATTTAAGATAAAGTATCCTAATAAACATGCCATTAATACTCTAATTGAAGAGTACCTCGATGAAACATATAGTTTATTTGGTAATACCTCAATTTCCGACTCAGAACTAAATAATTGGAAAGAGTTAAACCAATCACTTTTAACTCTAATTGCTACAAATCCCACAAGTTTTATTAAGTAAAATTAATTACTTTTAATTTATTTAAAATAATAGAGAAAAGACAACATGACTAAGACAGACTACCTAATGCGTTTAAGAAAGTGCACTTCTATCGAAACATTAGAACGAGTGATTGAAAAGAATAAATACGAACTTACTGAAGATGAGCTTGAACTGTTTTATTCAGCAGCCGATCATCGTTTAGCTGAACTTACAATGAATAAGCTTTACGATAAAATCCCCGCCTCTGTTTGGAAATTTGTGAGATAATTAAACACTATTTATTGCCCTATTTTTCTTTTTTATGCTTATTTTTATAAAAATAGGTCTATTGATTTTTATTTAGGTTTCGTTTTATTCTCGTTTTTTTTCTATCAGTAGAATACTTACTTTATCATGCCGTACAGTTGCGGACGGCATGCGCATATTTCACTACTTACATTTTTTCAAATTTCTTTACATCTATTATCTAAAAATAATAGATTGTCATTTTTTATTTTTAATAAATAAAATGAAAAGAATAAGAAATGGATAAAAGAGAAGAGATGGATAATATAATTTTAAATTGAATAACACAAAAAGTGAAATTGGGTGGGGCCTTGCCAGCGACATCCCGGCACACACGACACTCATCATGGCTGCTTCCTTCCGGACCTGACCGAGTTAACAAGTTAGTGTTGCGGGAGAACCAACAAGACCCCATTGATGTCTTATTGCTAAGACGCTGAGTATTATCTTTTAAAGTGACCCAAATAGCAAGGGAACCCAATCTAAGTGATGATTAATTACCCAAATGAGTATTCTTTCTCATTGTTTTTTATTAATTCCTATCCTCTTTTTCATTACACCGTCTTCTGTAAATGATCATCGTACTTAACCCAGCAATAACAATCATAATGCGTAAAATTATGAATATTATTTGAGATAGCACCATAGATCATTTTTTATCTTAGTTTGAATTGTATATAATTCGTTTTATAAAAAATAATCACCTTATGATATAGGTACACTATGAGCCAGGCATTAACCGACCTCATCAATTTGATGAAGCTTGAAAAAATAGAAGAAGGTTTATTTCGAGGACAGAGTGAAGACTTAGGATTACCACAAGTATTTGGTGGGCAAGTTGTAGGACAGGCGCTCTATGCTGCAAAGCAAACTGTTGTAGAAAGCCGCCATATTAACTCTTTTCATAGCTATTTTTTACGACCAGGTGATAGTCATAAACCCATAGTTTACGATGTTGAAAATATTCGAGATGGCGGTTCTTTTAGTACACGTAGAGTTAGCGCCATCCAAAATGGCAAGCCTATTTTTTATATGACGGTGTCATTTCAAGAATTTGAAGAAGGTTTTGAGCATCAAGATAGTATGCCTGATGTTCCATTCCCTGATGAATTAGTCTCTCAAGATGAGATAATTAAGAAATTCGCATCAAAATTACCCGAGCCTATCAAAACATTTGCATTACGAGAAACACCATTTGAAGCACGACCAGTGCAATATTTCAGCCCATTTGGTTACCCTAAAGCACCCGCTGAACGTTATGTTTGGTATCGTAGCCGAGGAAAAATTGCAGCGGATCCTTTCTTACATCAATATTTACTGGGCTATATTTCTGATTTTGATTTTCTTCCTACATCGCTACAACCTTATGGTTTAGGTTTTTTACAACCTGAACTTCAAGTTGCAACGATTGATCATTCAATGTGGTTTCATCGCCCATTTAGTGTCGATAATTGGCTACTTTATGCTGTTGAAAGCCCATCAGCATCAGGTGGTAGGGGATTTGTCAGAGGAAAAATCTTTAATACAAATGGCCAGTTAGTGGCATCATCTGTTCAAGAAGGTGTTATTCGTAAAAAGCGGACTAAACATACTAAGTAGTATAGAAAAGCAGATATTCCCCCCTCTATATGAGGGGGAATAGACAATTATTGTTGATAAGCTCTCTCGCCATGCGTTGTTAAATCTAAACCATCATATTCTTCTTCTTGTGAAACACGCAATCCAACCAATTTATCCGCAATTTTAAAACTGATATAAGAAACAATACCAGACCATATTATCGTGATAATAACGCTAAATAATTGGGTTAAAACTTGTTGATTTAACGTGATACCTTCACTATAGCCAACACCACCAAGCGTTGATGATGTAAAAACACCGGTTAATAAGCATCCTGCAATACCGCAAGTTCCGTGAATACCAAAAACGTCACACACGTCATCCGCTTTTAACCAACGCTTTAGCATAACAACTCCCCATAAGCCAACAATACCACCAGCAAGCCCTATTATTAGCCCCCCCATAGGACCAACAGTACCTGCTGCTGGTGTAATCGCAACAAGGCCAGCAATACATCCTGAACAACTTCCCAGCATTGAAGGCTTACCTCTTATTAGCCATTCCGCTAATGTCCAAGAAAGCACTGCACCTGCTGTTGCAACAACGGTATTTAAGAAAGCAAGTGCAGCAATATTATTTGCACTCGCAGCTGAACCTGCATTAAATCCAAACCATCCAATATAGAGTACTGCTGTTCCTATAAAGACCATCGGTAAATTATGTGGTTTTAATGCAGTATGTTGATAATCACTACGCTTTCCAAGTAAGTAAGCGCCAACAAGGGCAGCAACTGCTGCATTGATATGAACGACAGTACCACCTGCAAAATCAAGTGCGCCATCATCAATTAACCATCCACCATCACCCCAGACCATATGAGCAATAGGCACATAGGAGAATGTAAACCAAATAACACAAAAGATAAGTAGAGCAGAAAAACGAATTCGTTCACCTAACGCACCCACAATTAGAGCGATAGTGATAACTGCAAATGAGCCTTGAAAAGCAACATGAATATATTGGTTGATAGTCCCCGTTAAATCATTGATTGATATATTATTTAAAAAAGTAAGTGACCACCCACCAAAGAATTTATTACCGACTGAAAATGCTAAACTATAACCAAAAGTGATCCAAAGAATAATTACAACACTAAATATCAGCATCACTTGTGTCATTAATGATAAGACATTTTTACTGCGTAATAATCCACCATAAAAAAGACCGATGCCAGGCAACGTCATAAAGAAAACCAAAGCAGCACAAATCAACATAAAACCATTATCTGCCTTATCAGCAATAACGGTCTCTGTTGCAAAAACAGGTAATGAAAAGTATGTAAGTGCTAACATTAATAAAATATAAGGTAAACGTTTCATAAGAATTTTCCTTAAAGTGCTTCATCGCCAGACTCGCCAGTGCGAACACGGATTGCCTGAGATAATTCAAAAATAAATACTTTTCCATCACCCACTTTTCCTGTATCTGTTGTTTGAATAATAGCGTGTGTTACAGGCTCAAGTAGCTCATCACTTATTGCTATTTCTATTTTTACCTTAGGTAAAAAATTTACTTCATATTCAGCACCTCTATACAACTCTGCATGCCCTTTCTGTCGACCATATCCTTTTACTTCACTAATCGTCATTCCCTGAATACCTAATTCAGATAATGCTTCTCTAACATCTTCTAGCTTAAATGGCTTAATTATTGCGATGATATATTTCATATAAACCTCTGTGGTTTTAGGGTGAACAAAATAGATAAAGCAAAATCAATGCCAATAATTAATCCATTGAAAAATAAACAAATATTGCTAAAAAAATAGAATTAAAAAAGAGAAATCACTAAATTAGTGCATAAAGAAAACATAAATAAATGGAAAGGAAATAATGATAGGCAATAAGAGGACGTAAATAATAATACGTCCTCTTTGAGTGAGATGAGAATATTTAATGATTAAATTGACTTAATTAACAGTATGTTAAGTTACATCAACTTGCTCTTCTACTAGTAATGATTCTTTGACTTTTTGAAGCTGATACATATGGTAGTATCGCCCTTTTTGAGAAAGCAATTGGGCATGATCACCTTGTTCAACAATTGCACCACGATGAAGCACAACAATTTGATTTGCCTCCGTAATCGTTGACAATCTATGAGCAATTACTATCAGTGTTGTATTTTCCCTTAATACTTTTAACGCTTTTTGTATTGCCTGCTCTGTACCTGAATCAATATTAGCTGTTGCTTCATCTAATATCAGTATTCTAGGTGGAATAAGTAATACTCTTGCTAATGAAAGTAATTGTTTTTGCCCTGCTGATAAACGACTACCTTGTTCCCCTAATGAAGTCTGTAAACCATCAGGCAATGATTTAACCCAATTATCCAGTTGCACTATTTTTAACACATCCCAAAGATGGGACTCATTACACTCTCGCCCTAGCGTAATGTTGTCGTACAATGTACCTGATAATAGAACGGGATCTTGCTGTACCATTGCAATATTGTGGCGCAATACAGAATGTGAATAGCTTTCTAAAGGATGACCATCAATATCAATATTTCCTTTCTGCCAAGGATAGTTACCCATTAATAAGCTAGCTAATGTACTTTTTCCACTCCCTGTATGACCAACAAAGGCAATAAAATGATGTGATGGTATCGTTAAGTTAATCTCTTTTAATACCCATTGCTGTTCACGATAGGCAAACCAAAGATCACGAATATTGATTTCACCGTTTGTAATGATGCTATCAGATGTGCCGTAGTTCTGAATTGGCGCATCCATTAGCTCAAAGACACGCTCACCCGAAACAACCGCCTGTTGTAAAATAGATTGTTGTGATGTCAATGTGATTAGTGGCTCGTTTAATCGTCCTAGATAACTAATAAAGGCGTATATAACACCAACACCAATGACTGCGCTACCTTGGTAGCCGAAAAGTATTAATAATCCACATAAAACTAATGCTGAGAGCATACTAAGCAAAGGACGCAACAATATCCCATCTAATTTTAGCGCCTTCATACGTGCGCCATAATGTTGCCAGCTATCATTTGATATTCTTTCACCGAATCGTGCTTGTTGCCTAAATTGCTGAATAACAGGCATACCATTAATCACTTCATGAAAGCCATCATTAATATTGGCAAGAAAATGGCGAACATTACGCACAATAGGTGTACTTAATCGCTGATATAGCATCATCACACCAATAACGACGGGGAATATCGTCATTGCGACTAGTGCCATTTGCCACTCTAATAAAAACATTGCTATTAGCATGACAACAACCAAAGCAATCGCTCTAAATAGCGTTGGTAGCACATTCACAAAAAGATCTTTTATTGTTTCTGTATCGTTAGTAACTCGAGAAATTAATTGACCTACTGGCTGATTATCAAACGCGCTTAAAGGCTGTTTGAGCGCAGAAGCCATAACATCTGTTCGAAGTTGCTGAACAATCCCTACTGCTGCAGAGTTAAAGGCAATAGCTTGATAATAATGCAATAGAGCTGCAATAATTTGTAAAATAATAAAAGCACAGGCTAAGCCCAGCGCTGAAAATAACTCAACATTATCGGTTGCAACTTTTTTATCAATAAAATAGCTGATAATAAGAGGGCCACCTACTTCTGCAATAGCAGCAACCCATAACATAGCAACCCCCCATGTCATCGGTTTTTGGTAGCTTCTTCCATAAGTTAATAAACGCTTTAATGTTGGCCACAGTGCTTTAACGGATTTACTTTTATTTATCGTCATCCAATGCAGCCTCTAATTGTTGATAATGATACATATCTTGATACCAGCCAGGGACTGAAATAAGTTTTTGATGAGTGCCTTGTTCTGTAACAATACCTTGTTTCAAGACAAGGATATTTGAAGCCTCAACAAGCGCTGATAAGCGATGTGCCGTGATAATCAGTGTTCTATCTTTTCGCCACTGCGATAAATTTTGTAGGATTTGATATTCTGTTTGCCCATCAACAGCAGATAGCGCATCATCTAATAATAAAATTTCAGCATCGAGTAACAATGCACGCGCTATAGAAATACGTTGTTTTTGACCACCTGATAGCATAACGCCTTTTTCACCCACTTGCGTTTGATAGCCATCAGGAAGATGTTCAATATCTTCATGAATATTGGCGAGTTTTGCGACAGCAATAATTTCATCATGTGTTGCATCAGGACGACCAAGGGCTATATTGCCTGCAATTGTGTCAGAAAACAGAAAAGGTGTTTGATTAACAACCGCTAAACGTGCTCGCCATTCATCAAGTTTTAGTTGATAAATAGGAATCGATTGAAAGCTAATTTCGCCTTCAGTAACATCATAATGTCGCTGAATAAGTGAGAGTAACGTACTTTTTCCTGAGCCAGTCATACCACAAATACCCAACATTTCGCCAGGTGATAACGTGAAATGGATATCCTTAAGGATATCAGTTTCCTGTTCAGGATAATGAAAGCGCTGGATATCTACTTTTAATACACCACGTTCATTTGAAGGAGAAAGTAAACCATCCTTCATATCTGGCTTTTCATCTAATAATGCATTAATCCGACTATAAGCAGCACTACCTCGCTCAACGATATTAAACATCCAAGCAAGCGCTAACATAGGCCAAATCATTTGCCCTAGGTACATTACAAAACTTGTGAGCTCACCTAAGGTCATTTTATCTTGTAAAACAAGATAGCTACCACCAGCGACGGCAAATAAATTCGATAAACCGATAGCAATAAAAATAGTAGGATCAAATAAAGCATCAACCCTAGCTACTCGCATATTTTGATGGCCTGTTTCTTTGGCAACATCATCAAAACGAGAAGTATGCTGTTGTTCTAGACCAAAAGATTTGATCATACGGATACTGCTCAAGCTTTCTTGAGCTTGATTATTCAGTGATGAGAACAGTGATTGTGCTTTTTTAAAACGATGATGTAACTTATCACCATAACGTTTAATTAAAATTGCCATAATTGGCATAGGGAGTAGTGAAATAAGGGTTAATTGCCAGCTTAATTGAATGCTCATCATTACAAGAACAGCCAGTCCCATCACCATAGAGTCTACAAGTGTAAGCACTCCCTCACCTGCTGCAAAAACCACTTTATCAACATCATTAGTTGTACGAGCAATTAAATCGCCAGTGCGGTAACGATGATAAAAAGAAGAGGATTGTAGGCTGAGTTGCTGATAAACCTGCATACGTAATTTTACAGCAAGCTGATAAGATGCACCGAATAACCATAGTCGCCAAACATAACGTAAAAGATAAACGGCAATAGCAATGACAACCATAGCCCCCACCCAAACCATGACGTTTTTGAATGAGAAACTATGTTTATCAACACCATCAACAATAATTCCAACAATTTTTGGTGGGATCACTTGTAACACAGCAATCACGATTAATAAGCAAATGGCCCCGGCATAACGACGCCATTCACTGAGGAAATACCAACTAAGCTGAGAAAATAGAGCCACGCCTTAAATCCTAAGGTTATTTAAAAATAAATTGCCAGTTGGTAAAGAATGGATTTTATTCAGGTATCGGCATTGCCGTTGTGTATTTAATTTTTTCCATCGCAAAGTTTGAAACGACATCAATAAGTCCTGGAACACCATTTACCATGCGTTTATAAAACTTATCATAACTTTTCATGTCGACAACTTCTACGTGCATAAGATAATCACACTCACCTGCCATTCGATAGAATGTCAGTACTTCTGGCATTTGTTTAACAAATGAAACGAATTCTTCATACCATTCGCTACTATGTTGTTGTGTTCTTATCATAACAATAACTGTTAGACCTAGCCCAATTTTTTCACTATCAAGCAATGCAACACGTTTACGAATATACCCATCGTCTTCCAATCTTTTCAATCGTTTCCAGCAAGGTGTTGAGGTTAGGTTAACTGCCTCAGCGAGTGTGTTCAATGAGAGGCTTGAATCTTCTTGTAATAGTGCTAATAACTTCTTGTCAATTTTATCTAACATAAATACTCCTTCAAAATATGCCCCCGTTAAAAATAGTGATAACCTTCACCTTACCTATAAGAATAATCATCAACTGATAAAACGATTATTAATTGCCATAATATTGGCAATATTATGCGTACAAACACCTATAAAAACTCAATATTCAGGAGTATTCTGATGAAAAAAACGGTCGTTGTCTTTAGTGGTGGACAAGATTCGACAACATGCCTTATCCAAGCAATAGAACAGTACGATGAAGTACATTGTATTACCTTTAATTATGGGCAACGTCATAAAGAAGAAATTGAGGTAGCACAAAAAATAAGTCATTTATTAGGCGTAGCTGCACATAAAGTCTTAGATGTTAGCTTACTTAATGAGTTAGCTATTAGCAGTTTAACACGAGATAATATTCCTGTTCCTGACTTTAAAGAAAGCGAAGAAAGCGATATTCCAAGCACATTTGTACCAGGTAGAAATATTCTATTTCTTACATTAGCGGCTATTTATGCTTATCAAATTGGTGCAGAAAGTGTTATTACTGGTGTATGCGAAACTGATTTCTCTGGCTATCCTGATTGTCGAGATGAATTTGTTAAAGCATTAAACCACGCGGTTAATTTAGGTATTGCTCGTGATATTAAATTTATCACACCACTAATGTGGCTAGACAAAGCACAAACCTGGGCTCTGGCTGATTACTATAATAAATTAGAATTTATTCGTAATGAGACATTAACTTGCTACAACGGTGTTCAAGGTGATGGTTGTGGCGAATGTGCGGCATGCCATTTAAGAGCTCGTGGGCTAGCTATGTATTTGCAAGATAAATCTCGCATAATGACATCAATGAAAAAAAGTGTTGGCCTCAAATAATCACGCTATCTTAGTTTTAAATTATTTGATAATAGTTTGATTTATATGAAATGTTTTTTATTACAGCACTTTGATACTAATTTATAGAATAAGTATTCATAATAATTTTTTAAGGCGCTAGCAGTGATAATTTTAAGTTATCACTGCGTATATTAAGTTCATTTGTATTTAGCCTATATTGGCTCGCTTAATTCATTCACATCAGATCCTGATTTCACTTTTGCCACAATAGTAAATTAAAAGAGTCACTCAGTTTGCTACTTAATTACCGGCAATAGTTCTTTTGATTTATCTTAATCCTCTGATTGTCTAACATACTCAAGTTTTTCTTTTAACTGTTCTGTCAGCGTTAATGCTTTTTTAGTTTTACTATCAATAAGAACAAAAGTAATTAATGCATCTGAAATTAAAGCATTATCACTTTTTCTAACAATTTTTTGAGCAAGTACACCGCTTTTAATACCAATTTCTGAAACTTGGCAATCTATAATTAACTCGTCCCCTAAGCTTGCAGGTAAACGATAGTTAATATTGATATTTGCAACCACTAGCGCTACGCCATTACGCTTAAACCAAGAAAAATCTAAATGTTGTTTTATCCAATCCCAACGGGCCTGTTCTAAAAATTCAAGATAACGAGCATTATTTACATGCTCAAAAACATCTAAGTGAAATCCATAAACTTTAATTAATGTGCTCATTTTTTATTACCTTTTGATTATTAATAAAACTTTTAACTATTACGTAACGTAAAGGTAAATATAGCAAAAAATAGATTAAGTAATTAACTAATCCTGATTATTCACAATTAGTATATTAAATTTATGACAGAACTCTATAAATCGTACTCTTTCCATTGTATAAAAAAGAGTACGTATAGATAAAAAAAGAGATAATACAGTAAATTACTATTCGTGAATGCGACAGATAAAACTATCGCTGTCTATTAACCGATAATAATAAAGTCTCTATTTTGATCGATAAGTTTTACACCAATACCGAACACTTTTTCAAGTTGTTCTATAGAACTAAAACGACCTAATTTTTCACGATAATCAATAATGGCTTGAGCCTTCGCTTTACCAATACCTTTTAATGCCATAAGCTCATCAAGCGTTGCTGTATTAATATCAACTTTGCCTTCTGTATTAGCTTTTATCTCGGTCTCTGCTCCTTGCTTAACCTCTCCTTTTTCGATAGAAATCATGGGTGTTGTTGGCGCAATATCATCAGCATATGAAATAGGTGAAAAACTAACACCTAACGCTAGAAAAATAGGGGCGATAAATTTCAAACTCATTAATTTTGAAACTCTTTTTTGATCCATTTTTATAACTCTCCTTTTTATAAACATCATTAATTTTGATATAAGCAGCATTTACCGCTTATAAAAAAATAATGCCAACACATTGAAATATAATCAATTAAAGGAAGTTAAAAATACGAGTAAGTTAGATAAATAAAAAATAGCCAAAAGAAATATGGCAAAAAAAACACGAGCGCTATCACACTAAGTAAATAAAAATAGCGAGCGAAATAATTTTATAAATAGATAATCGAGTGAACTGTAGAGATAAAAAAACCCCCAGTAATTGATGGTTCAACTATTGGGGGTTATTCCATTAAGCTAAGTTTTTATGAGTGATTGAATATAACTTATTGATAGTCTCTATCAAAAATCTCAATTTTAGCTTTATCTTTTAAGTCTTTTAGCATCAACTGTAAGGCTTCTTCACCCATTTGAGTCCGATAAAGGTTAGCCATAAATTCAAGTTGCTCAGTTGATGGCTTGCCATCTGTAACACCGTCTAACTCAATTAACACGGCTTTTGAGCCTGGTATATGAGAAATACCATACTCTTTTTTGCCTTCAGCTGGTTTTGGCATAGAGAAAACGGCTGTTTGTATTGCATCAGTTGATGAAGAGTGTGACATGCTTTCTGTCGCACCAAAAGAGACGTTAGCCGCTTTCATTGCTTCTTCACCCTTACCTTCTTTTAACGCCGTCAGTAACTTCTGAGCTTCACTATCCATAGCCTTAGCCGCTTTTTGCTGTTTAACCAATAAAGTGGCTTTGTCACGAACTTTATCTAGTGGCTCTGTCGCTGATGGCTTGTAGCCTTCAACACGAACAATAAACGCGCTGTCATTACCAAATGTCACCATATCTGAATTCATACCTGTAGGGCCATTTTCATCAATGAGTGAACCACCAAAGAGAAGTTGTGTCAGCTTCTCGTTATTTAATGCAGCAGGTACAGTGGATTCATCAAACCAATCTGTACTAATCACCTTTGTATTGCCCGCTTTAGCCGCTGACTCTAACGTATCATTATCATTAGATGCCGCTTCGCTTACTTTTTGCTGTAATGCAAAGAAATCATCAATTGCTTTGTTTTCACGCATTTTCGCAATTAAGTCATTTTTAGCATCAGAGAATGGTTTCTCAACAGAAGGTTTAACATCATCAAGGCGGAAAATAGCATAACCATTGCTCACTTTTACTGGCTCAGAATATTGCCCTTTCTCAGTTAAATTTGCGTTTGCTAATTCAGGTAGCTCTTGACCAATAGTTATCCAACCTAAAGAACCATCTTGCTTAGCAGAGAAGGAATCTGTTGATTTTTCTTTAACTAATTTAACGAAATCAGCACCCTTTTTCAGTTCGGCTTCAGCAGCTTTTGCATCTGCCTCATCAGCTAACATTAAAATACTGTATTTTTTCTGACCTGGCGTTGTGAACTCGCTGATATTACTATCATAATACGCTTTTGCTTCATCATCAGTAATCGTGATGTTGCTCAAGTCTTTTTGTGCATTAATTTGGATATAGCTGATTTTTAGCTGTTCTGGTGCTACGAACATTTGGGAATTCTGATCGTAAAATGCTTTCACCTCTTCATCAGATGCAGTCTCTTTTTCTAAGAATGACTGAATATCTAATGTGGCTAAACGCACGTTACGTGTTTGTAACATCAAATCAGCAAAACTTTTGACTTCACTTTCTAAGGCAAAATCAGTGCCCTGAATAGAATATTGTAATTGCTGATTAATCAGATTTTGACGAATATTTTCAGCAAATGCATCTGCATCTATATGATTACTAGTTAATAAATCAACGTATTTTTTATTATCAAATTTGCCGTTAGTTTGAAAATAAGGAAGCGCAAAAATGGCATCTCTAATCTGCTGATCACCCGCAGAAATACCTAAATTTAGAGCAAATTGATTTAATAATGCTTGGTTAATAAGCATATCAAGCGCTTGTTGACGAATAAGCTTTTGTCCATCGTCAGAAGCAGCAAGAGCCGCGAAATTATCACCCATATCTTGTTGTAATTGAGCACGACGTTGTTGATAAGCTTGTTCAAGTTGAGAACGACTTATTTTATATCCATTAACTTCAGCGGCATCATTAACGCCTGAGCTAAATAGATATCCACCCACACCGGTTAGAACGAAAGAGAGGATTATCACAGCTAATACCACTTTGATAATTGGGTTATCAGCAGTTGAACGAATGTTGTCCATCATAACGAGACGAGGCTCCGTTTGGTGAAGTAAAAAATTATTTTATTAGCGTTACACGACTAATGTGAGCACAACTTATCAATATGCTCATGCTGACTGATATCAAAATGTCACAATACATAACATCCTTTCAAAATAGCCAGTCTCGTATAAAAATATGCACGCCTATGCATTTTCTAACACAGAGAAAACTAAACAGCATTATTTGATCCATTGATTTTACTCGTCACTGAATCATTCATTGTTGTCTATTTCAGTTATAGAATAACGCGCTATTCTATCAAATGACTACGCTAGTTTCACGTCTTATCGCCAGAGAATACACGCTTTAATCATCACGTAGCTTTGATAATACGTTCACTTTTCCCAAAAAAAGAAAAGCGCACCGTTAAAGATGCGCTTTTTTACTTAATTGAGTTATTTTCACTGATTTAATGTTTAAATAAAAACAGTAAATAGCGAAAAAACAATTCAATATTATTGATTCACTGCGTCTTTCAGACCTTTACCAGCACGGAATGCAGGTACTTTTGCAGCTTCAATTTGAATTTCTTTACCCGTTTGTGGGTTACGACCAGTACGAGCTGCACGATCACGTACAGTGAACGTACCGAAACCTACTAGTGCAACATCATCACCTTTTTGTAAAGATTCAGTGATAGAAGAAACCAGAGCATCTACAACACGACCTGCTGCCGCTTTTGAGATATCTGCATTTGCAGCAATTTTGTCGATCAGTTGAGTTTTATTCACGCGTTCATCCCCATAATTTTGTGCGTTATTTTTTACCATTAATGGTAAATTTTGCAAACGTCGTTATATCAGGTCTTTTTAGAGATAACAAGGCTGATAAAACAGCATGTTTAATTAAAATCCCCATTAAATTAACGACACAAAAAAAGGCTGGCAAGCTTTAATTGCTTATCCAGCCTTAATTTTAGCTATAATTTATGACCAATATCACTCATTAATGAGATTTGTTAGTCACTACTTCCATGCCAAACGGTGATTTTTCTAGTGCTAGAGATAAAACTTCCTCAATTGTCTTAACAGGATGAATATCCAAGTCTGCAACAATATTTTCAGGAATTTCTTCTAAATCACGTTTGTTTTCATCAGGGATAAGAACTGTCTTAATTCCACCACGATGTGCAGCAAGTAACTTTTCTTTCAGTCCACCAATCGGTAAAACTTGTCCACGTAACGTGATTTCACCTGTCATTGCAACATCAGAACGAACAGGGTTACCCGTTAAGCTTGATACCAATGCCGTACACATAGCAATACCAGCACTTGGACCATCTTTTGGTGTTGCACCTTCTGGCACGTGTACATGCATATCACGTTTCTCATAGAAATCGTTGTTGATACCTAGCTTTTCAGCTCTTGCACGTACAACCGTCATTGCTGCTTGGATAGATTCTTGCATGACTTCACCCAAAGAACCAGTGAATGTCAGCTTACCTTTACCTGGCACACTTGCTGTTTCGATAGTCAGTAGGTCACCACCCACTTCTGTCCATGCTAAGCCTGTGACCATACCAACGCGATTTTCTGTATCCGCTCTTCCGTAGTCAACTTTGCGAACACCTAAGAAATCTTTGAGATTGTCTTCATTGATTTCGATGTGTTTCACTTTTTTGTCCATCAGAAGCTGTTTAACCGCTTTACGACATAATTTAGAGATTTCACGTTCTAAACCACGCACACCCGCTTCACGAGTGTAATAGCGAATAATCCCCATAATCGCACTATCATGAATAGTCAGCTCATTGGCCTTTAATGCATTACGCTCAATTTGTTTTGGCAATAGATGTTGCTTTGCAATATTGAGTTTTTCATCTTCTGTGTAACCTGATAAGCGAATGACTTCCATACGGTCTAATAACGGTGCTGGAATATTCATTGAGTTAGAGGTTGCAACAAACATCACATCAGATAAATCGTAATCCACTTCCAAATAATGATCGTTAAATGCGATATTTTGCTCAGGATCTAACACTTCTAACAGTGCAGAGGCAGGATCACCACGCATATCAGATGCCATTTTATCAATTTCGTCTAATAGGAAAAGCGGGTTTTTAACACCAACTTTTACCATTTTCTGAATGAGCTTACCTGGCATTGACCCGATATAAGTGCGACGATGTCCACGGATTTCAGCTTCATCACGAACGCCACCTAATGCCATGCGAACATATTTACGACCTGTCGCACGAGCAATAGATTGTCCTAATGAGGTTTTACCGACACCTGGCGGTCCTACTAAGCATAAAATGGGGCCTTTTATTTTGCTTACTCGCGATTGAACAGCAAGATATTCAAGAATTCGGTCTTTTACACGCTCTAAGCCATAGTGGTCAGTATCAAGCACTTCTTGCGCTTTCACTAAGTCTTTTTTGACTTTGCTACGGCTATTCCAAGGTACTTGAACCATCCAATCAATGTAGCTACGTACGACTGTT
Source organism: Proteus myxofaciens ATCC 19692 (assembly GCF_001654855.1). Taxonomy (GTDB): domain Bacteria; phylum Pseudomonadota; class Gammaproteobacteria; order Enterobacterales; family Enterobacteriaceae; genus Proteus; species Proteus myxofaciens. The sequence continues at coordinate 7,731 of NZ_LXEN01000110.1, read as the reverse complement.
GCTTCAGCAGACATTGGCGACATCATTTTTAATTTCTGAAGTTCCGCCTCTGTCTTTTCTTTTGCCTCTTTAGGCATTTTCGCTGCATCAATTTTACGTTTTAGCGATTCCATTTCATCAGGTGCATCATCCATCTCACCTAATTCTTTCTGGATAGCCTTCATTTGCTCATTGAGGTAATACTCTCTCTGGCTTTTTTCCATCTGCTTTTTAACGCGATTACGAATGCGTTTTTCAACTTGTAGCAGATCGATTTCTGATTCCATCATCGCCATTAAATATTCTAGGCGTTCTGTCACATCAGACATTTCAAGCACGGCTTGCTTATCTTTCAGTTTCAATGGCATATGAGAAGCAATGGTATCTGCTAATTTTGCAGACTCTTCAATTGTATGCAGTGAAGCTAAAACTTCTGGCGGAATTTTTTTATTCAGTTTGATGTAACCTTCAAACTGATTAATCGCTGTGCGATTTAATACTTCTTGCTCACGCTCGTCTACAGCTGGCGTTTCAAGGTATTCAGCTTTGGCCTGAAAATACTCCCCATTATCAGACAGTGTCGTGATTTTGGCACGACGAATACCTTCAACAAGTACTTTTACTGTTCCATCTGGTAGTTTCAACATCTGTAAAACAGACGCTACAGTACCAACGGAAAAAAGATCATTAACACCTGGTTCGTCAGTAGATGCATCTTTCTGCGCAACCAGCATGATTTGTTTGTTGTCATTCATTGCAGCTTCTAAGCAATGAATTGATTTTTCACGGCCAACAAACAACGGGATCACCATATGCGGATATACAACGACATCACGTAATGGCAATACAGGTATTTCAATACGTTCTGGACGCTCAGGATTCATAGAGCTCTCTCTTCGTTTTTAGCTTAACGCTTTTACAGGTAATTTTATTCGCATATCACCAAATAAAATTAATTCCACGGATTGTCAAAATATATAAGGGCATTTTTCCGACATTCAATAGCATTACCCATTAAAAAAACAAAATGAGGGAAAAATCCCTCATTTTTATGGCGTTGGCGCGCTTTATCTGACTTCTTCACACAAATTATGAAAGAAAAACAGATAATGTCAGACAAGAGACATTGCCAATGTACGGTGTATTATTCACCTGAAGCCTGGTTTTCAGGTTGACTATAAATAATCAACGGCTCAGATTTTCCATTGATAACGCCATCATCAATAACGACTTTTTGGGCATTTTCAAAAGAAGGAAGATCATACATCGTATCAAGTAATGCAGCTTCAACAATCGAGCGCAAACCACGAGCTCCGGTTTTACGTATCATGGCTTTTTTCGCGATTGCTGTCAGCGCTTCTTTACGGAATTCTAAATCCACACCTTCGAGCTTAAATAGCGCTTGATACTGTTTAGTTAACGCATTTTTAGGTTCTTGTAAGATTTGAATTAACGCATCTTCTGTTAATTCACCTAACGTTGCAACAACCGGTAAACGACCAATGAACTCAGGGATCAAACCAAATTTAATCAGATCTTCTGGTTCCACTTTGGAGAGTAACTCACCTTCACTCGCTTTTTCATTTTGGCTTTTAACTTCAGCACCAAAACCAATGCCTGAGTGCGTGTTTAAACGCTGTGCAACAACTTTATCAAGACCTGCGAACGCACCACCACAGATAAAGAGGATTTTAGAAGTATCAACTTGTAAAAACTCTTGTTGTGGATGCTTACGACCACCTTGTGGTGGAACAGAAGCGACCGTCCCTTCCACTAATTTTAATAATGCTTGCTGAACACCTTCACCTGACACATCACGTGTAATAGATGGATTTTCAGATTTGCGAGTTATTTTGTCTATTTCATCAATATACACAATACCACGTTGTGCTTTTTGCACATCGTAATCGCATTTTTGTAGCAGTTTTTGGATAATATTTTCAACATCTTCACCCACATAACCCGCTTCTGTTAGCGTTGTTGCATCTGCCATTGTAAAAGGGACATCAAGATAACGAGCCAATGTTTCAGCAAGCAGTGTTTTACCACTCCCTGTAGGCCCTATTAGCAGGATATTACTTTTACCTAACTCAACACCATCAGCTTTATCACCTGTACGCAGGCGTTTATAGTGGTTATAAACGGCAACAGCTAATACTTTTTTTGCCAGTTCCTGACCGATAACATAGTCATCAAGGTGCTTACGGATTTCATGCGGCGTTGGCAATTCACTGCGTTCTTGATGAGGTGCCAATTCTTTTATTTCTTCACGAATAATATCGACACAAAGATCAACGCATTCATCGCAGATATAAACCGACGGACCCGCAATAAGTTTTTTAACTTCATGCTGGCTTTTACCGCAGAAAGAGCAATACAGAAGCTTCCCTGAGCTATCTTTGCGCTTATCTGTCATCAGTCAACCTCACTTAGTTATTCTTCTTATGACGTCACAAGAAGAAGAAAATACTTTTTACAATAAAGATTGATAATCATTTTATCGATGAGATTTTAATCACCAACAAAATGTAATAATCATTAGCTACGTTGCGTATAGACTTTATCAACTAACCCATAGTTTAACGCTTCATTAGCGGATAAGAAACGATCACGCTCAGTGTCTTTTTCTATTTCTTCAATAGATTTACCTGTATGTTGAGCCATTAGCTCATTCATACGAGATTTAACTTTTAGAATTTCTTGAGCATGGATTTGAATATCCGTAGCTTGACCTTGGTATCCACCTAAAGGCTGATGGATCATCACACGAGAATTAGGCAGACAAATACGTTTACCTTTTGCACCCGCTGATAATAAAAACGCCCCCATTGAACACGCTTGCCCCATACAAATTGTACTTACATCCGCTTTGATGTATTGCATGGTATCATAGATAGACATCCCCGCAGTGATAACACCACCAGGTGAGTTAATGTATAAATTGATGTCTTTCTCAGGGTTTTCCGCTTCTAAAAACAGCATCTGAGCAACGATTAGATTGGCCATATGATCTTCGACTTGGCCAGTCAGAAAAATAATACGTTCTTTTAATAAACGTGAATAAATGTCGTAAGAGCGCTCTCCTCGTGAGGTTTGCTCTATAACCATAGGCACCAGAGCCATATTAGGTGCGAATTGTTCCTGTGTGTCGTTAAATGACATGTCTGTCTCCTATTGCATTCTTATTGGTGCCAAAGACAACAATTTTACTTGAGATAATTGATCATGACCATTTCTAATGATCTAATCTCTCACAAGACATTCGAGTCGCCTCGCGAGGAGTGATAATGAGAATATAGAATTATCTGGCGATAATTATTCAAATTTCAAGGCAAAGTTCGATAAAAGTACACAAACTGAAAAAAACCCGTGGCATAAAACCACGGGTTTTTACTTAAAAACCGATATTCGCGGTTTAAAATTAACCCATTTGAACTTGGTTCATTAGTTCAGTGAAGTTAGTTTCTTTTTCAGTTACTTTAGCATTTGCTAAGATTTTTTCTACCGCTTGTTCTTCTAAAGCAAGATTACGAATGTTATTCATTAATTCTTCGTTCTTGCTGTAGAACTCAACAACTTCAGATGGATCTTCGTATGCTGAAGCCATTTCATCAATCAGCGTTTTAACGCGCTCATCTTCTGCTTGTAATTCGTTACTATTGATCACTTCACCTAACAGTAATCCAACGATTACACGACGTTTTGCTTGTTCTTCAAACAATTCACGTGGTAATTGCAGAGCTTGTTTCTCATCACCGCCGAAACGTTGTGCCGCTTGACGTTGTAGCACTTCGATTTCGCTATTGATAGCAGCCGCAGGAACATCAATGTCATTAGCGTTAACTAAACCATCGATTACTTGTGATTTAACACGAGTACGGATTGCATTTTTCAGTTCACGTTCCATGTTTTTACGCACTTCTGTACGTAAACCATCGATAGAACCATCAGCAATACCAAAACGTTTGATGAACTCTTCTGTTAATTCTGGCAGTTCACGTTCTTCAACTTTTTTCAGGTTAATAGCAAACTGTGCTTTTTTACCTTTCAGGTTTTCAGCGTGGTAATCTTCAGGGAAAGTCACATCAATTGTGAATTCTTCACCTGCTTTATGACCAACAACACCGTCTTCGAAACCTGGGATCATACGGCCTTGGCCCATAGCCAATACGAAGTCTTCAGCTTTTCCGCCTTCAAACTCTTCACCGTCGATAGAACCGTTAAAATCAACAGTTACACGATCTTCTGCACTCACTTCGCCGTCTTTATCTTTCCATTCAGCTTGTTGTTTACGCAGCGTTTCTAACATGTTGTCTACATCTTCATCTTTAACAGTGACAACAGGTTTTTCAACTTCAATGCCTTCTAGGCCTTTCAGTTCGATTTCTGGGAAAACTTCGAACTCAACAGAGTAAACGAAGTCTTCACCTTCTTTATATTGCTCTGGTTTATAGTCAGGCGCGCCAACTGGATTGACTTTATTTTCGATGATAGCGTTAATGAAATTACGCTGCATCAGATCACCCAGAACGTCGTTAAGAACAGACATACCATAACGCTGCTTAACCATAGTCATTGGAACTTTACCTTTACGGAAGCCATCAATGCGAACATTTTTAGCAGCTTTTTTCAGTTCACTCTCTACAGCAGTTTGGATATCAGCGGCTGGTACTGTGATTGTGACACGACGACCTAGGCCTTGAGTCGTTTCAACGGAAACTTGCATCTTGTTACCTCAAAATAAGTTTTAGTGCTCAGTCTACTTTAAAGGAAGCTAACGTGATATTCACTGTTAGTCTTACGCTATTTTCATAACCGGGGCCGCCACATTTAAAAAACGAGGATCCCTGATATCAAAGCATCCCGAAACCTTACTGAAAATTAGACGCGACATTATAACGATCTCGAGGGGATGAGTCGAGAAAGAGCCGTTTTATTCCTCAATTTTTTCATAAAATCGGGTAAAATGTTCCTTTTATCCCCAATAAAGACCAAAAAATAAGCATCTTTCAAATAGTTTAATAATTAACACTTAGCGAGTTAATCTTCTTGGCTACCACCACGGCATCCCGGTGAGCGTAATGCTTTATCTTGTTGCTCATCCCATTCATTCAATGTAAAAGTGTGAAGCGCTAATGCATGAACTCCATTATCCATTTCATGTGTTAGTGTTTGATACACCTCTCTATGACGCGAAACACTACGTTTATCATTAAACTCATCACTTACGATGATCACTTTAAAATGACTTTCAGAGCCTTCAGGTACATTATGACGATGACTTTCATTTATGACTTGCAAAACATGTGGAGAAAAGCGTGAAGCAAGCTTACTCTCGATATCATCACGGATCATTTCAACCCCTACGAACACAAAATAAAAATTAAATGATTTACAAAAAAAAGCCTTAAGTAGCCTTTTATTCTCTGTAATCACTCATTTTCCTCGATTATTTTTAAAGATAATCGCCTATTTTTCATCTTGAGTAAAATTTTTGCTCACGAAATAAAACATCAGAAAATGTAAAAGTGCTTAATTTAAAAGAAAATTAGCTGATAAAATCAGATAAATTCGTTTGTGAAAGGGATATTAGCAATAGATCAGCAATGGTATGATAGATTAAATTTATAAAACTTTTCTGCTTACTAAGCAGCCAATTTATTTAAACGAGAATATATCATGATTAAAAATATACTCTGTGCTGTTTTTGCATTAACACTCCTTTCAGGCTGTGCGACGCCTAGCAATAAATTATCGATTGAACCCACTATGTCAGTACCTGCGGCTGACCCTACCATGCGCCCAATCTCTTTAAATATCGCCAGCCAAGATAAGCGTCCATCAAAAACCTTAGCGGAAATTAATCGTAACGGAAAACTAGATGTATTAGTGCCAACACGCGACCTTTCCTTTTTAATGCAAGAAGTATTACAAAAACAGATGATTGCAAGAGGTTTCATGGTAGGCTCACCCGCGGCGGCTGATGTCATTATCGTAATCAATAAACTTAATGCTGATGTCAGCGAAGGTAGTGTACGTCATAGCATTAGTGCAAGTGCCGATATCTCTGTTATTGTCACCCTTCCTAATGGTAGCTCTAATACGAAAACATTTCGCGCTAGCCACAATGTTCAAGGTCCATTTGGTGCAAGTAATGAGAAAATTGCCGCTGCCATTAATAATGTCTTAACTGAATTAGTAAAAGATATGGCGAAAGACGCCTCAGTAAGTCAATTTATTAAATCAAACGCTCGTTAATTCAATTGGAAAAGCGCCCGTTAATTTACAGGCCGTAGAAAGGAATTTTTGCATGGTTCAACCAGCCTTTAAACAAACCACTTGGTATAAATCGTTTATCTTACTGTTACTTGGTTTTACATCAGGCTTGCCTCTGGCATTAACAGCAGGAACGTTACAAGCATGGATGACAGTTGAAGACATCGATTTAAAAACGATTGGTTTTTTCTCTTTGGTTGGACAAGCTTATGTTTTTAAATTCTTATGGTCTCCATTTATGGATCGCTATACACCTTCTTTTTTAGGGCGCCGTAGAGGGTGGATGCTATTAACGCAAATTGGCCTAGTAATAGGCATCGCTGGAATGGGGTTTTTAAACCCAAGTCATCACTTATGGTGGCTTGCCTCTCTTGCTGTCATTGTCGCTTTTTGCTCAGCATCACAAGATATTGTTTTTGATGCTTATAAAACAGATATCTTAAAAGCAGATGAAAGAGGCACAGGTGCTGCGGTTTCTGTATTAGGCTATCGTATTGCAATGCTGGTGTCAGGTGGAATGGCGCTATGGCTCGCTGATAAATATATTGGCTGGCAGAATATGTATTGGCTAATGGCAGCCTTAATGGGTATAGGTATTATAGCAACGTTATTAGCACAAGAACCTGAAATTGAAGTAAAACCACCTCGTACTCTTTCTGATGCTGTCGTTAAACCATTACACGAATTCTTTTCACGCAATAATGCGTGGCTCATTTTATTGCTTATTGTACTTTATAAAATGGGAGATGCTTTTGCTCTTAGCCTCAGCACCACCTTTTTAATTCGTGGAGTGGGCTTTCTTGCAGGCGATGTCGGCTTAGTGAATAAAACACTAGGATTAGCCGCAACTATTATCGGTGCATTATTAGGTGGGATATTAATGCGCCGATTGAGTTTATTTAAAGCATTAATGATCTTTGGCATATTACAAGGTGCCTCTAATATTGGATATTGGTATTTAGCCATTTCCTCAAAAAGTCTTATCAGCATGGGCGCTGTTGTTGCCCTTGAAAATATTTGCGGAGGAATGGGAACAGCGGCTTTTGTGGCCTTATTAATGACGCTTTGTCATAAATCGTTTTCCGCCACACAATTTGCCTTACTCTCCGCATTAGCCGCTATCGGTCGTGTTTATGTTGGGCCTGTTGCTGGTTGGTATGTTGAAAGCCATGGTTGGGAAGCTTTTTATTTATTCTCAATTGTTGCTTCTGTGCCTGGTCTTATTTTATTACTGGTATCAAAAAGTACGCTTAATTACACCCAAGAAACCGGTGAGTTTTTAAGAAGAACCCACTTTATTAAGCAATATCGCTTTGCTATTTATGGTCTAATGCTTACAGGATTACTCTTTGCTTGTAGTTTACTCTTTGTGATTACTCATTTTGTTATTGATTTAAAAAGCGTTCAATCAATGGGTTTTCTACAATCAATAGATCGCGAATTCTTAACAAGCTGGACTTCTACGCTCTTTTTCTA
>NZ_LXEN01000109.1 GCF_001654855.1 Proteus myxofaciens ATCC 19692 | reverse complement strand
CGGTGTTATTGTTGGTGCTATTTCTCTAGTATTTGGTACGCTACTTGATTATTTAGCACTGAAAAAGACAGAATATTAATAGCTTATTTCTTAAGAAGAACACTTATTTAACACTATAAACTACGCAATAAAAAATCCCATGTAATGACATGGGATTTTTTATTTGCTGACTTATTTTATCAAGTTTATCAATGATTAAAGTAAATGCAGATTATCTAAATAGTCTCACTTTCACTGATTTGCCTTTAATTTTACCTTGTTGCAATTGTTTCAAAGCCTGTTTAGCAATAGATTGTTTAACAGCGACATAAGCATGGGTTTGGTTAATCAGAATTTTACCAATATCAGCTCCATTTAATCCCATATCGCCAGTCAATGCGCCTAGAATATCACCAGGACGCATTTTGGCTTTCTTGCCGCCATCAATACAAAGGGTTGCCATAGTGGCTTCTAGTGGGATAATTGTTAATCCAGTAGGTACTGGTAACCAATTTAATTTGATATTAAGCATTTCTTCTAACGCATTTGCGCGTTGAATTTCTTCTGGTGCGCAAAAGCTAATTGCTAACCCACTTTCTCCCGCTCTTGCTGTACGACCTATGCGGTGAACATGAACCTCAGGATCCCATGATAATTCATAGTTAATGACCATTTCTAACGCTTTAATATCTAACCCACGCGCAGCAACATCAGTGGCAACTAATACACGACAACTTCCGTTAGCAAACCGAATAAGCGTTTGATCTCTTTCTCGCTGTTCCATATCGCCATGTAATGCGAGTACACTTTGCTTACTTTCAGTCAATGCTTCATAAACATCTTGGCAATCTCTTTTTGTATTACAAAAAACAACGCATGACGCAGGTTGCTCACGACTTAACAGCTTTTGTAATAAGCCCATTTTTCCATAACGCGAAATTTCATAAAATTGTTGTTCTACCGCAGGTAGTTCATCAACCGTATCGGTTTCAATAGCAATAGGATTTTTTTGAATTTGACGACTTATTTTTGCAATTTCATTAGGCCAAGTTGCTGAGAATAAAAGTGTTTGACGTTCTGTTGGCATACGAGAAATGATGTCATTGATATCATCAAAAAAGCCCATATCAAGCATTCTATCTGCTTCATCAAGAACGAGTGTTTTCACATCATCTAATGTGACAGTTTCTTTTTTAAGGTGATCTAGCAATCTACCCGGTGTCGCAACAATAATATGTGCAGCATGGATAAGAGAATCACGCTGAATGCTAAAAGGAATCCCACCACAAAGTGTTAATACCTTAATATTGGGTAGATAACGAGCAAGGCGACGTAATTCATTCGCGACCTGATCAGCAAGCTCTCTTGTTGGACACAATATTAAAGATTGCGTATTAAATTGTTTCGCATCGATATGTTGCAACAATCCTAATCCGAAAGCTGCTGTTTTGCCACTTCCTGTTTTTGCCTGAGCTCGAACATCTTTTCCTTCAAGAATAGCAGGCAGTGCAGCTTCTTGAATTGGAGTCATAGTTAAATAGCCTAATTCATTAAGATTAGCCAGTTGTTCAGCAGGAAGCGCATTAAGTTCAGCAAATGAAGTCACAATAAAAATTCCAAATAAAGGGTAAAGTGAAAAACAAAATTCCTGCCATGATACTACCCCTTAATGGTGGTGTCGTGAGGTATTTTTCTTGCCAACAATCCGCAATAACACAAAACATCTTTTTCCATTATTTTTATTGAAGAAAATACATCTTATTCAATAAAAAAATACCATAACTTATAAAAACTATAAAAAGAAACTAAACAATACTAAAATTCCGATATTCTAAATTCGGATCAAAATTCTAGAAATTGATCATAAATTCAATATAATTAACTACAATGACTGTTTAAATAAACTATAATTTTAAACAAGTAATAAAACTTAATTTATGTTCTTTTATAATCAATCACTAAACTTAAAGATACTTTATGGTCAAGAAAACTGCTCTTCTCTTCATTGCCAGTACATTTGCCTTATCAGCCCATGCAGATTACTTAGGCGGATTTGCTAATACCAGCATCAACTACCTTGATTGGACCTCTCACACAACGCATAAATCAGGAAACTCATCCCATAAAGATGACTTCGCCTATCTAGAGCTTGAAGGTGGTGCTAATTTTTCATGGGGTGAGTTTTATGGCTTTTTTGATTTAGAAAATCCCTTTAATCGTAGAAAAACAGAACCTGGACATAATCAGCGCTATACACTTAAAACAACGACTCGCATTTATTTAGCAGAAAGTGGTTTTAACCTTTATGGACATGTTTATGGCACATGGTCACTGCCATCGAAAGAATATGGTGGCAATTTTCATGAGGTAAATACGCTTTATGGTATTGGCTATAACACATTTTTCCAAAATTTATGGTTTAAACCCTTTGTCGCGCTTCATTATGTTGACCAAACTTTTTATTCAGGAAATAACGGTTATGTTGTTGGCTGGGTTGCAGGATATGATTTTAATGTTAAAAATCAAAAGTTTAGCATAACAAACTGGCACGAAATGGAATTCGATCGTGATAAAAACTATGGCAATGGTGGCCGTAATGGGATAAATGGTGCTATCGCATTTTGGTGGCATGCAACCGACTCAATCACGACTGGAGTTCAGTACCGCTACGCCCACAATAAATTAGGAGAAGATTTCTTACAGGATGGTGTTGTATATAGCTTGAAATATAACTTTTGATGAAAAATTGTTAATTTTTATTCCTGTGAATACCTTTTTATTCACAGGAAGTGTTTTTAAAGACTTAGTAAAAAAACTGATTTTTAAGCCTAAAAAATCAAAAAAAGAATAACAAATAATGATAATGATTATTTAATCTTAAATTTCATATATTAAAATTTGCCATAATGAATATCTATGCTATTAATTACTAACATTCACTCAATTATTTAAAAGGAAACCAAACACATTTTCTTACATATTCATAACAGTTTTGTTCGTAAAATCATGTATTTATTTTATAAACATGCTAATTTATGAAAGTATAGTTAATACCCACAGGTTAAATTAACATTTATATAATAATTTAATTACTTGTGATCACATTAACACAAAACACCAACCAACCACTTACTTACCATTACAATTGTTTACACTGTCGCAACCTTACCGTAAAATGCCCTTACTGATACTGATGAAACAACAATAGAACCTTTGTCATTTGGGTCGTTGGATGAGACTTATGAAATACATAAAAAGTATTGGGACATTATCGCTATTAGCAGCGGCTCTATTATTGAGCGGTTGCGATATGGCATTGATGAATCCCAAGGGCGCTATCGGCGCTGAGCAAAAAACATTAATCCTAATAGCGCTTGGTTTAATGTTGATTGTTGTGATACCGGTAATACTAATGGTGATCGTTTTCGCCTATCGTTACCGCCAATCCAATACTAAAGCCACTTACCGCCCTAATTGGGCTCACTCTAATAAAATTGAACTTGTCGTTTGGACTGTACCAATTATTATTATCGTGATTTTGGCAAGCATCACATGGAAAACAACCCATGAGCTTGATCCTTACAAACCACTTGTATCAACAGAAAAACCAGTCACCATTGAAGTTATCTCAATGGATTGGAAATGGTTATTCGTCTACCCAGAACAAGGCATTGCAACAGTTAACGAACTGGCATTCCCTAGCAATGTTCCTGTGAATTTCAAAATCACATCTGACTCTGTTATGAACTCATTCTTTATCCCTCGTTTAGGTGGTCAAATCTATGCGATGGCAGGAATGCAAACCAAACTGCATCTTATTGCAAATGAACCAGGTGAATATCCAGGTATGTCAGCGAGTTATAGCGGACATGGCTTCTCTGATATGAAATTTACAGCAATAGCTACACCTGATCGTGCTAGTTTCGATGCATGGGTTGAGAAAGTTAAGCAGTCATCAGATACGCTAGACACTATGGCCGCTTTCGATGAACTGGCTAAACCAAGCCAGAAAAACCCAGTGGCATATTACTCAAGTGTGAAACCAAAATTATTCCAAGAAGTCATTTCTAAATTTGGTCATACAGGCCACGGTGCTCACACAAGCGCTAATCATACTGCAAATCCTGATGCAGAAATGAATATGAACATGGGCCACGCGGCACATGCAGGAGCAGAGGAATAAGGCATGTTCGGAAAATTAACTCTTGACGCAGTCCCACTACACGAACCTATTATTGTATTTACTTTACTAGGTATTGTTATTGGTGGGCTTGCTGTTGTTGGCTTATTAACTTATTTCCGTAAATGGAAGTGGTTATGGAGCGAATGGTTGACTTCTGTTGACCATAAAAAAATTGGTATTATGTATATTGTCGTTGCAATGGTCATGATGTTACGTGGCTTTGCAGATGCGATTATGATGAGAAGCCAACAAGCTTTAGCCTCTGCGGGTGAAGCCGGTTTCTTACCGCCTCATCACTATGATCAGATTTTTACTGCACATGGCGTTATCATGATTTTCTTCATGGCAACGCCTTTCGTTGTGGGTCTGATGAACCTCGTTGTACCACTACAAATTGGTGCACGTGATGTGGCATTCCCATTCCTAAACTCACTGAGCTTCTGGTTCTTCGTTGTCGGTGTTGTTCTTATCAACCTTTCTTTAGGTGTGGGTGAATTCGCACAAACAGGTTGGTTAGCATATCCACCGCTTTCAGGATTGGAGTATAACCCAGGTGTCGGGGTCGATTATTGGATATGGAGTTTACAGATATCCGGTATCGGTACACTATTAACGGGTGTGAACTTCTTCGCTACTATCTTACGTATGCGTGCACCTGGTATGAGCATGATGAAAATGCCGGTGTTCTCATGGGCTGCGTTATGTACTAACGTATTGATTATTGCTGCATTCCCAATCTTAACCGTGACGATTACACTTCTAACGCTAGACCGCTATCTTGGTACGCACTTCTTTACCAATGATATGGGCGGTAACATGATGATGTATATCAACCTTGTTTGGGCTTGGGGTCACCCAGAAGTTTATATTCTTGTCCTTCCTGTGTTTGGTGTCTTCTCTGAAGTGACAGCGACCTTCTCCAAAAAACGGCTATTTGGTTATACCTCATTAGTCGGTGCAACCGTTGTTATTACCGTATTGTCATTTATTGTTTGGTTACACCACTTCTTTACCATGGGGTCTGGCGCGAACGTCAACGCCTTCTTTGGTATCGCTACAATGATAATCGCTGTACCGACAGGAGTTAAAATATTTAACTGGCTGTTTACGATGTATCAAGGTCGTATCGAATATAAAAGCCCGATGTTATGGACTATCGGTTTCCTTATCACCTTCTCAGTTGGTGGTATGACGGGTGTTCTGCTTGCCGTTCCTGGTGCAAACTTTGTTTTACATAACAGCTTATTCTTAATTGCTCACTTCCATAACGTTATTATCGGTGGTGTGGTATTTGGATGTTTCGCTGGTATGACATATTGGTTCCCTAAAGCATTTGGTTTCACACTTAATGAGAAATGGGGTATCCGTGCATTCTGGTTCTGGTTTATCGGTTTCTTCATGGCGTTTATGCCTCTGTATATTCTTGGCTTTATGGGTATGACTCGTCGTTTAAGCCAAAATATCAACCCTGAGTTCCATCTCATGCTGATGGTTGCTGCGGGTGGTGCTGCATTAATCGCACTCGGTATTCTTTGCCAAGTTATTCAAGTCTACGTCAGTATCCGCGATCGTCACCAAAACCGTGATTTAACAGGTGACCCATGGGGTGGTCGTACGCTTGAATGGTCTATTTCATCACCAGCACCTTTCTATAACTTTGCTACAGAGCCACACGTACAAACTCGTGATGAGTGGTGGGATCAGAAAGAAAAAGGCACTGCTTATCAGCGCCCAGCTAAATATGAACCAATCCATATGCCTAAAAATACTAGCGCAGGTGTGATTATTTCAGCATTCAGCTTAATCTTTGGTTTTGCCATGATCTGGCATATCTGGTGGTTAGCTATCGTTGGCTTCGCAGGCATGATTGTGACTTGGATTGTAAAAAGCTTCGATACCGATGTTGATTACTATGTACAAGTTCCAGAAATTGAAGCTATCGAGAATAAGCATTATGAAGAACTGAAAAAAGCAGGTGTGAAATAATGTCTACTCAAACTTTACATAACACAAACGCCCATGAGGATCATGGGCATCACGATGCAGGGGCGACGAAAGTATTCGGCTTCTGGATCTACCTAATGAGCGACCTTATTCTGTTTGCAAGCTTATTCGCAACCTATGCCGTACTGGTTAACGGAACAGCGGGTGGCCCATCAGGTAAAGATATCTTTAATCTCTCTTTTGTTTTAGTTGAAACTTTCTTACTACTATTTAGTAGTATCACTTTTGGCTTTGCCATGCTTAGCATGAATAAAGGAAGTGTTGCTAAAGTTAACCTTTGGCTATTTGTTACTTTCTTATTCGGATTAGGCTTTGTCATCATGGAAGTCTACGAATTCCATGAATTAATCTCTGAAGGTTATGGCCCAGATCGTAGTGGTTTCTTATCTGCGTTCTTCGCTTTAGTTTCAACACACGGACTTCACGTTACTGCAGGCTTAATTTGGATTGTGATTATGATGATCCAAGTTTCTCGTCGTGGCTTAACTGAAGTCAACCGTACTCGCTTAAGTTGCTTAAGCCTATTCTGGCACTTCCTTGATGTTGTTTGGATCTGTGTCTTCACTGTCGTTTATCTGATGGGGGCTATGTAATGAGTCATTCAAATACCTCTCCTTCAGGCGCAAGCCACGGTAGTATGAAGTCTTACCTTATTGGCTTCATTCTGTCTGTTATCCTTACCGTTATTCCGTTTTGGATGGTAATGGAAGGAACAGCTACACCATCAACAATTCTGTGGACTGTTGTCGCTATGGCAGTTGTACAAATTGTTGTTCACTTAGTTTGTTTCTTACATATGAACACATCATCAGAAGAGCGTTGGAATGTCGTCGCATTTCTGTTCACATTGCTTATTATTGGTATTGTCGTAATAGGCTCACTGTGGATTATGTACAATCTGAACATCAATATGATGATGGATTAAGAGTTGTTACTATGATTAAGCAATACCTACAAGTCACCAAACCAGGAATTATCTTCGGAAATTTAATTTCTGTGATAGGTGGTTTCCTTCTCGCCTCAAAAGGCGAGATTGACTACCCCCTATTTTTCGCGACTCTACTTGGTGTGTCTCTGGTCGTTGCTTCTGGTTGTGTTTTTAACAACTATATTGACCGTGATATCGACCGAATCATGGAAAGAACGAAGAATCGTCCATTAGTTAAAGGATTAATCAATCCCACAGCTAGTCTGATTTATGCCTCAGTATTAGGTATTGCGGGTGTTGTGCTGCTCTATGTAGCAGCCAACCCTCTGGCAATGTCTATCGCTGTTTTCGGCTTTATTATTTATGTTGGGGTTTATAGCCTCTACATGAAACGTAAATCTGTTTATGGCACATTAATCGGTAGCTTATCTGGCTCTGCACCACCTGTTATTGGTTACTGTGCTGTCAGTGGTGAGTTTGATGCAGGTGCAGTTATCCTATTACTGATCTTTAGTTTATGGCAAATGCCTCACTCTTATGCCATTGCTATTTTCCGTTTTAAAGACTATCAAGCTGCAAATATCCCTGTTTTACCTGTTATTAAAGGTATCTCTGTCGCTAAACGCCATATTATTCTTTATATTTTGGCCTTTATGATTGCGACCTTAATGCTAACTCTCGTTGGCTATGCAGGTTATAAATATCTGATTGTTGCATCAGCTGTCAGTATATGGTGGTTAGGCATGGCTTTATCGGGTTATAAAGCAACCAATGATAAAGTATGGGCAAGAAAATTATTTATTTTCTCAATTGTCGCCATCACATCATTAAGCGTTATGATGTCTGTTGATCCAACTAGTTCAACGGAAACGGTTCTTGCTTATTTAAGATAAGACAAATTCAGTCATAACAGCAGAAAACAAAAAAGCCAGTCATATTGTGACTGGCTTTTTTATTTGCGATTGCCTTTCAAGGTGATATCAGTACAATTTTGTCCTTTTTTTATGCCATTTATTGATTAACCTCACGGAAAAATGCCATTACAATGAGGGCATCAGTAATATGAGGTAATCCATGAATGATAATAAAATGACCCCTCTCGAGCGAAAAGCAACTTGGGGACTTGGCACAGTTTTCTCTCTTCGCATGCTTGGCATGTTTATGGTACTTCCTGTCATTACCACTTACGGCCTTCAATTACAGTATGCTACTGAGTCACTGATTGGATTAGCAATTGGTATTTATGGGTTAACACAAGCAATATTTCAAATTCCATTTGGTTTCTTCTCTGATAAATTTGGCAGAAAACCAATGATTATATTTGGGCTAATCATTTTTATCATTGGCAGTATTATTGCGGCATTAAGCACTAATATTTATGGTGTAATTATTGGTCGCGCATTACAAGGGGCAGGTGCGATATCAGCGGCAGTTATGGCATTATTATCTGACTTAACTCGAGAACAAAATCGCACTAAAGCGATGGCATTTATTGGTATTAGCTTTGGAATAACATTTGCTCTCGCACTCGTATTAGGGCCTGTATTAACACATATCTTTGGTTTGAATGGTTTATTCTGGGGAATTGCCCTACTCGCTTTTGGTGGTATTATTATTACGCTATTCACAGTACCTAATAGTGAAAACCATATTGTTAATCGCGAATCAGGATTTGTCCGTGGTAGTGTCAAAAAAGTCTTATTTGATTCACAACTTCTTAAATTAAATTTCGGTATTTTTTCACTACATACATTATTAATGTCAGCATTTGTTGCCCTTCCTCTTGTTATGAGTAACGCAGGTTTATCACCAGAAAAACATTGGATTGTTTATCTTATTACCATGCTTATTGCCTTTATTACTGTGCTTCCTTTTATTATTTATGCTGAAAAACAGCGAAAAATGAAGCAAGTGTTTCTTTTGTGTATTTTCTTTTTAATTATTGCTCAAGCGATTTTAATCAGTGCAGATGCAACACTATGGTTAATTATTGCTGGTATTCAGGTTTTCTTTATTGGGTTTAATATTATGGAGGCTTTATTGCCTTCACTTATCAGTAAAGAAGCACCAGCGGGTTATAAAGGAACAGCAATGGGAATTTATTCCACCAGCCAATTTCTTGGTGTGGCATTAGGTGGGATATTAGGAGGTTGGCTTTACCAGCATTATGACGCTCAAACCGTATTTGGTGGATGTCTATTTATTGGCTTTATTTGGTTTATTGTGAGTTTAACCTTACGCCAACCGCCTTATGTCAGTAGTTTACGTATTGAGTTGCCTAAAAGCTTATCGTTAGCTCAACAAGATAAACTCAAGCATATATTTAAACAACAACCAGGCGTAAATGAAGCCGTAATAATTGCAGATGAGCAAAGTGCTTATATTAAAGTAGATACTAAGCTGACAACAAGAAAAACATTAGAGTCACTAGTCACTACGCTATAAGTAGATAATTCTAAAAATGCGCTAATAACGAATTCTCAGTTATAGCGCATTTTCATTACTGATTAATATTAATCGCGGAAATTGTTAAATTGGAAAGGCTGACCTAATTCACCTTCTCTCACCAATTTCATCACCGCTTGTAAATCATCACGAGATTTACCTGTCACTCGCACTTGTTCACCTTGAATTTGTGCTTGTACTTTAAGTTTGCTATCTTTAATTAATTTCACAATTTTCTTAGCAAGTGGAGTATCAATTCCCTGCTTTAGCGTTGCTTCCACGCTATACATTTTTCCACTATGAGTCATCTCTTCAGGGATATTTAAAACTGCACCATCAATCCCTCGTTTTGCCATTTTCTCACGCAGAATATCTAACAACTGTTGTACCTGAAAGTCTGACTCACTGGTTGCTTTAACGGATTCTGCTTTTTCATTTAATTCAAAGCTTGCTTCAACATTACGAAAATCCCAACGAGTCGTCAGTTCACGTTGTGCATTTTCAACTGCATTACGCACTTCATGTAAGTCAACTTCAGATACGATATCAAAAGATGGCATTCTTTCTTCCTCAATAAATAAAAACAATATAAATGATAGCTGTTTTTAGCATTGCAAAAAAGTATTGCGCACTGAATATCAAATTAATACTGAATACAAGAAAGAAACGTATTAAACAACATGTAAAAATCAATGTTATAATTTAAACGTCATAGTGAATAAACCTGTTTAGGTTGATACAAAAGAAGAGACAGGATGAAAATTACCGTATTAGGATGTGGTGCTATAGGTAAACTGTGGATTGCAGGTTTAATACAGCAATCCCATGATGTACAAGGATGGTTAAGAATTCCTCAACCTTTTCTAGACGTAAACGTTGATTCGGTTAATCATAGCCCTTTTCAGCTGCGTATTTTATCAAATCAAAAAGAATGGCTATCAGAAAGCGAACTCCTTATTGTTTGCTTAAAATCTTGGCAAGTTTCAGATGCCGTGAATGCACTTATTCCTTTTCTTCGGGCACAATGTCCGATTCTACTTATTCACAATGGTATGGGTACAATTGATGAATTAGCAGTATCAGAAAGTACAAAAGGAAGGCCTTTTTTACAAGGTATTACGACTCATGGTGCTTATCAACAAGGGCAAAATATTATTCATTCTGCTGAAGGTATCACGCATATTGGTCCTTTGAATGCATCCGCTCGTCAATATAGCGATTTAGCAGAGGTATTGCATAACGCGCTTCCTGATGTTGCTTGGCATAATGATATTCATACAATAAGCTGGTTAAAACTAGCCGTTAATTGCGTTATTAATCCGCTAACGGTTTTTTATCAGTGTCGTAATGGTGAACTATTACAGCACTCTGAACATGTACAAGCTGTATGTGATGAGGTTTATCAAGTGATGGAACGTGAAGGTGTAATACCTACATCTCAATCTCATCTTTATAAATATATTCTTGATACGATAGAGCTTACATCAAATAATTATTCTTCAATGTACCAAGATGTCAAATATCAGCGCCATACTGAGATTGATTATATTACTGGTTATTTAATTCGTCGCGCCTCAGCACAAGGTCTTGTATTACCTGAAAATAACTATCTTTTTCAATTTATAAAACAAAAGGAAGGCAATTATGACCATATCAGCACTCATCTGCCTAGCTAATGGAAGTGAAGAAATAGAGGTTGTTACAACAGCAGATTTATTAGTAAGAGCAGGTATTAATGTTATATTTGCCAGTGCAGAAGATGATGTTGATGATCTCACCATTACCTGTTCAAGAGGTATTAAATTAATTGCTAATGCACCTTTAGTTCGCGTTGTAGATCACCATTATGATGTCATTATTTTACCTGGTGGGTTACAAGGCGCAGAAACACTAAGAAATAGTCCTTTAGTGGTTGAAAAAGTGCGTAGAATGCAAAGTGAAAATAAACTTGTTGCCGCTATTTGTGCCGCCCCTTCAATGGTACTTGAATTTCATAATATTTATCCTATTGGCAATATGACAGGTTTTCCTGCATTAAAAGATAAGATCTCACCAAAAAAATGGGTTGATTATCGTGTTTATTTTGATGAAAGAGTCAATCTAATTACAAGCCAAGGACCAGCAACAGCTGTTGATTTTGCATTAAAAATCATTGAACGCTTAAAAGGTAAAGAAGTTGCCGCTGATGTTGCTAAACAGCTTATTCTGCCTCCTGGTATTTATAATTACCAAGATGAATGGACTGGAGAACAAATTAAGTAATAAAAAGCCACTTTAAACGTGGCTTTAAATATTCATATATCACATCGTTTTTATCTTATTACTTACGATATACTTTTACGTTGTCAAAACCTTGCTCGCGTAAATAAAGCGCTTGTAAACGACTCATCATACCGCGATCGCAATAGAGCAAATAAGTTTTCTCTTTCGGCAAGTCACCAAATTGCGTACTGAGTTTATAGAAAGGCACTTCTTTAACTTGCACACCTTCTAATGCCAGTGGCGAAGTTTCTTGCTCTTCAGGTGAACGAATATCTAAAATAACGTCGTTATCACCAAATTCAGAGACCATTTCAACTTCAGTCACCTGTTGAACTGTTTCTTCAGCAATACGACGAATATCCATATTTTTGGCATTTTCGACAACATGCTCAAGAATAGAGAAGTCAAATTTCTCTTCTTCTGCTTCAATTTTCGCTTTAACGGCTTTTACTGTTGGACTTTTTGAAATAACACCACAGAATTCAGGCATAGTGCGTGCAAAATCTTCAGTTCCTATTTGGCGAGCGATATTAATGATGTTTTCTTTATCATGCGTAATTAAAGGACGTAAGATTAATGTATCTGTCGCATTATCAATAAGACGTAAGTTAGTTAATGTCTGGCTTGAAACTTGGCCTAAGGCTTCACCGGTTACGATGGCTTGCACGCCATAACGCTCAGCAACTTTAGAGGCTGCTCGTACCATCATACGTTTTAGTACGACACCCATTTGACCATCTTCAACTTTTTCTAAAATTTCAGCGACCACGGGTTCAAAATCAACCGCCACAAAATGCACTTTATGAGAACGACCAAAGCGGTTCCATAAATAATGAGCAACTTGTTTCACACCAATTTCGTGAGCTGAGCCACCTAAATTAAAGAAGCAGTAGTGAACACGACTACCACGACGCATCAACATGTAGCTTGAAACACCAGAATCATAACCACCAGAAATCAGCGATAATACATCTTCTTGTGTGCCAATAGGAAAACCGCCAATGCCTTCATATCTTGCATTGACTAAAATCAGTTTGTCATCTTCAATTTCTAAATTAATTGTCACATCAGGACGCGTTAATTTAACTTTGGCACTTTCAACGTGTTGGTTAAAACCGCCACCAACATAACGTTCAACTTCATTAGAGGTAAAGCTGTGTTTACCACGACGTTTGGCGCGTACACAAAATGTTTTGTTTTCGACCAAATGGCTAAATGCCGCAAATGTCTGCTCAAAAATATTATGTAAATCGGTATAGCTGTGTTCTTCTACTTGTAAAAAGTGATGGATACCAGGAATACGTGTTAATGCATCGCAAACATCCGCGCTTTTGCTTTCATCTTTACTGACAACAATAATGTTATCCCAATTGCGGACAACGGTAATATCATCACCAACGGTTTTTAGTACATTGCGGATATTACTCGTTAGAATTTTGATAAAGCGAATACGCACTGATTGGCTTTTGATAGTGATTTCGGGGAATAATTTAATGATAAACTTCATAGTCAATGGTCATAGGTTATTAAGTAAAGACATAAACTACAGTGATGTTGATTGACTGGAGTTTATAAAAGTCACAGAGTATAACACCAATATTTGGGGCTCACCCGCAAAAATCACAGACTGAATAATAAAATTTTTCATCAATTGTAGTAAGATGGTGACTATTATTCAGCAGCAACATGCTTTATTATCAAAAATATTATGGCTAAGAAAACGACATCAATTAACAAAGACACCACAAAAACGCCAAGTTTCGAAGCATCTATGCAAGAACTTGAGCAAATCGTCAATCGCTTAGAATCAGGTGAACTACCTCTAGAAGAAGCGTTAAATGAGTTTGAACATGGCGTTCGTCTAGCCCGTGTTGGACAAAAAACGTTACAAGAGGCAGAACAACGCGTCCGCATTTTATTAAAAGATGATGACGATGCTACTCCTGATGAATTTATTCAAGAGGCTGAATAATTGAGTAATGCTACTGCAAATACGGATGCGTTCCGTCAAAAATTAGGCTCAGCTCATCAACGTGTTGATAAGGCATTAGATCAAGCATTACTTGCACTTCCTTTTATTGATATGCCTTTAGGCCGTGCTATGCATTATGGTGCATTATTAGGCGGTAAGCGCTTACGCCCTTTCCTTGTCTATACTGTCGGTGAAATGTTTAATATTCCCGCACTTAATCTCGATGTCCCTGCGGCGGCAGTTGAATGTATTCATGCTTATTCGCTAATCCATGATGATTTACCTGCTATGGATAACGATGATTTACGCAGAGGACAACCAACATGTCATATCGAGTTTGGTGAAGCTAACGCTATTTTGGCAGGTGATGCATTACAAACATTAGCGTTTGAAATTTTAGCAAAAAAATCAATGCCAGATGTGGCGATGGCAGATCGTGTTGCAATGATTGCTGAATTAGCAACAGCAAGTGGTCTTTCTGGAATGTGTGGCGGTCAAGCACTTGATCTTGAAGCAGAAGATAAATCCATCAGCCTTGCCTCTCTTGAAAAAATCCATTTACATAAAACAGGTGCATTAATTCGTGCAGCTGTTCGACTTGGCGCTTACAGTGCCGGTCAAAAAGGCCGTGATGTTCTTCCTGCATTAGATAAATATGCATATTCCATTGGCCTTGCATTCCAAGTACAAGATGACATTTTAGATGTTATTGGCACAACAGAAGAAACAGGGAAACGTCAAGGTAGTGACCAGCAATCAGGAAAAAGCACTTATCCTGCCCTACTTGGACTCGCGCAAGCTCAAAAGAAAGCGCAAGAATTGTATAACGAAGCACTGGATGCCTTAGCGTTTATTGAACAATACGGGTACGATACCGCCATGCTAAAACAACTAGCAAATTTTATCGTCGAACGGAAAAACTAATAAAAAATAAAGAGAGTAGCTTACTGCTCTTTCCCTATTTCAAGTGATTAATTAATAGGCATCACATGAGCATTGATATCGAAAAATATCCCACATTGGCGTTGGTTGAAACTCCAGAAGATTTACGCCTTCTCCCTAAAGAGAGCTTACCCAAACTTTGCGATGAGCTAAGGCTATTTCTTCTTAACAGTGTTAGCCGCTCAAGTGGTCACTTCGCCTCAGGTTTAGGTGCTATTGAGTTAACTGTTGCACTTCACTACGTGTATAAAACACCCTTTGATAATCTAATATGGGATGTAGGTCATCAGGCTTACCCACATAAAATATTAACAGGTCGTCGTTCACGTATTGATACTATTCGTCAAAAAAATGGCTTACATCCCTTTCCTTGGCGCGATGAGAGTGAATACGACAAACTGTGTGTAGGGCACTCATCAACGTCTATCAGTGCAGGTTTAGGTATGGCAGTGGCTGCTGAGCAAGAAAACCTAGGCCGAAAAACTGTGTGTGTGATTGGTGATGGTGCAATTACCGCAGGTATGGCATTTGAAGCGATGAATCATGCTGGTGATATTGAGCCTAATATGCTGGTTGTGCTTAATGACAATGAGATGTCTATTTCAGAAAATGTAGGCGCATTAAATAATCATCTTGCACAATTACTTTCTGGCAAGCTATATACCACGATACGTGAAGGCGGAAAAAAAGTCTTTTCAGGGCTTCCTCCTATTAAAGAATTGCTGAAAAAAACAGAAGAACACATTAAAGGCATGGTCGTACCCGGTACCATGTTCGAAGAATTAGGTTTTAATTATATTGGCCCTGTTGATGGGCATGATGTTATCGCTTTAGTGCAAACACTAACAAATATGCGAGAACTTAAAGGTCCTCAACTTCTGCATATTATGACGAAAAAAGGTCGTGGATATGCTCCAGCTGAACAAGATCCTATCAGTTGGCATGCAGTACCAAAGTTTGATCCACAAACAGGTACACTACCTAAAAGTCCTAATGCACGCCCAACGTTTTCTAAAATATTTGGTGATTGGCTGTGTGAAGAAGCGGCTGATGATCCTAAATTAATGGCTATCACACCGGCAATGCGTGAAGGCTCTGGTATGGTACGTTTTTCAAAAGAATATCCTTCTCAATATTTTGATGTGGCGATAGCAGAACAACATGCTGTAACTTTTGCGGCGGGGTTAGCAATTGGTGGCTATAAACCAATTGTAGCTATTTATTCTACTTTCTTACAACGCGCTTATGACCAAGTGATCCACGATATCGCTATTCAAAAGCTTCCTGTTTTATTTGCGATAGATCGTGGTGGTATTGTTGGTGCTGATGGTCAAACACATCAGGGCGCATTTGATCTCTCATTCCTACGCTGTATTCCTAATATGGTGATTATGGCGCCTAGTGATGAAAATGAGTGTCGCCAAATGCTTCATACTGGTTATCACTATCAAGAAGGTCCTGTTGCTGTACGCTATCCTAGAGGCTCAGGTGTAGGTGCACCATTAGAATCTCTGACTCAATTACCTATTGGTAAAGGTGTTATTCGTCGTCAAGGCAAAGGTATTGCAATCTTAAACTTTGGCACATTATTACCAGAAGCCCTTGAAGTCGCAGAAAAATTAGATGCTACTGTTGCCGATATGCGCTTTATAAAGCCATTAGACCAATCACTTATTCTCACTTTAGCAAAACAGCATGACATCTTAGTCACGCTGGAAGAAAATGCGATTATGGGGGGTGCTGGTAGTGGTGTTAATGAATTATTGATGCAAGAACGTTGCTTAGTTCCTGTATTAAACCTAGGTTTACCTGATTCCTTTGTACCACAAGGTGGGCAAGAAGAAATAAGATCAGACTTAGGCTTAGATGCCTCTGGTATTGAAAATTCAATTCTTACTTATCAAGCTAAGTAACCCTTTTATTTAGCAAATTAATCTCTCCTGTATAATCAGCAGGAGAGATTATCGCAATAGCACCTTGTTTACTTTCTCCCTCTTTATGACTGTCATAGAGATCAATCTTTTGTAGAGCATCACATTTCTATGAAAACATGCTGAAAATCACATTATGTCTTATTGGAACCATTCAGCACTAATCTATTCAATCGCTTATATTTTTTCCTTACTTATTTAGCAAACGAAACGTTTCGATCACTATCACAATCTGATAAATATCATCTTGTCTTGTTGTTTTTCTTTTCTACTATAACGAGAGCGAAACGTTTCGCTAAGGAGAGAAAAATGAAAAAAGGGGTATTACTCAATAGCGCTATTTCTAACGTAATCTCACGTTTAGGACATACCGATACCATTACTATTGCCGATGCAGGATTACCTATACCTAATTCTGTAGAGCGTATCGATCTTGCACTAACGCAAGGTATTCCTGACTTTATGTCGGTATTACAAACCGTCACCCATGAGATGCAAGTTGAAGCCGTCATGCTTGCTGAAGAAATCAAAAATATAAATCCAATTCTTTTTAGTGAAATTACGACCTATTTACATTTATTAGAACAGCAACAAAAAAAACCAATTCAGATCCTATATGCCACTCATGATGAGTTCAAAAAACACCTTACTGAGAACAAAGCCGTCATCAGAACAGGTGAATGTTCTCCTTATGCCAATATCACGCTCTTTTCTGGCGTAACGTTTTGAGGAATAAAATGAAACCATTACTCGAACTTAAAGATATTGATAAATCATTTCCTGGTGTTAAAGCATTATCGGGTGCCACACTACGTATTTATCCAGCAAGAGTTATGGCATTAGTCGGCGAAAATGGTGCTGGAAAATCGACATTGATGAAGGTATTAACCGGTATCTACACAAAAGATGCGGGTGAAATTATTTATCAAGATAAAGCCTGTTCTTTTAATGGCCCTAAATCATCACAAGAAGCTGGTATTGGTATTATTCATCAAGAACTAAACCTTATTCCTGAACTAACTATTGCTGAAAATATTTTCTTAGGCCGTGAATTTACACATGCTTTTGGTGCTATTGATTGGAAAAAAATGTATGCAGAAGCAGATAAATTACTCGCACGATTAAATCTTTCCTATCGTAGCCACCGTTTAGTTTCAACGCTTTCTATTGGCGATCAGCAAATGGTCGAAATTGCAAAGGTACTGAGTTTCGGATCAAAAGTGATCATCATGGATGAACCCACTGATGCACTAACAGATACCGAAACAGCATCTTTATTTAGCGTTATTCGAGAACTAAAAGAACAAGGCTGTGGCATTGTTTATATTTCTCATCGTTTAAAAGAAATTTTTGATATTTGCGATGACGTGACTGTTTTACGAGATGGTCAATTTATTGGTGAAAAACCCGTCTCTGAGCTTGAAGAAGACACATTAATTGAAATGATGGTAGGCCGTAAATTAGAAGACCAATATCCGCGTATTCATATTCCTCAAGGTAAAACAAAGTTAAAAGTCTCCCATATTAGTGGGCATGATGTTCATGATGTCAGTTTTTCAGTCCATGAAAGTGAAATTTTAGGTATCTCTGGCTTAATGGGCGCAGGTCGTACTGAATTAATGAAAATTATCTACGGTGCATTACCCAAAACCCATGGCACCGTAGAGCTTGATGGAAAAATTTGTCATATCAAAAAACCCGCAGATGCACTTGAGCAAGGCATTGTTTATATCTCAGAAGATAGAAAGCGTGATGGCTTAGTGCTTGGTATGTCAGTAAAAGAAAATATGTCACTCACTTCACTGCGTTATTTTAGTCGTGCTATGGGAGTGCTTAATCATAAAGAAGAACGATTAACGGTCGGTGATTTTATTAAGCTCTTTAATATCAAAACGCCGTCTATGGATCAAACCATTGGCTTTTTATCAGGCGGTAATCAACAAAAAGTGGCAATTGCGAGAGGCCTAATGACTCGCCCTAAAGTCCTTATTCTTGATGAACCAACTCGGGGTGTTGATGTTGGTGCAAAAAAAGAGATTTATCAACTAATTAATAAATTTAAGCAAGAAGGATTAAGTATTATTTTAATCTCTTCTGAAATGCCCGAGGTAATAGGAATGAGTGACCGCATTTTAGTTATGCATGAAGGACATATCAGCGGGGAGTTTTTAGATAAAGATGCCACACAAGAAAATTTAATGGCAGCCGCAGTTGGTAAACAACATGGCGCACAAGTAGGAGTTTGATATGAGCACAAATTCAATTCCAGCATCAAAACGCTGGTTCTCTAAAGCGTGGTTACTTGAGCAAAAATCGCTGATAGCGCTACTTATTCTTATTGCGGTTGTTTCTTCTATTAGTCCTAATTTCTTTACGCTAAATAATATTTTTAACATTCTGCAGCAAACCTCCGTCAATGCGATTATGGCTGTCGGTATGACGTTAGTTATTCTCACATCAGGTATCGATTTATCAGTTGGCTCACTATTAGCATTAACAGGTGCTGTTGCAGCATCAATGGTAGGCGCTGATGTAAATGCTATTGTCGCTGTGGCTGGTGCCTTAGTATTAGGTGCTGCTATTGGTGGCGTTACAGGAATTATTATTGCTAAAGGTAAGGTTCAAGCCTTTATCGCAACGCTCGTCATGATGTTATTACTACGTGGTGTTACCCGTGTTTATACCGATGGTAGTCCAATCAGTACAGGATTTAGCGATAATGCCGATATCTTTAGCTGGTTTGGTATAGGTAGACCTTTAGGTATTCCTACACCTATTTGGTTAATGGCGATTGTCTTTTTGAGCGCTTGGTATCTATTACACCACACTCGTTTAGGTCGCTATATCTATGCCTTAGGCGGTAATGAATCAGCAACACGTTTATCAGGTATTAGTGTTGATAAAATCAAGATTGCAGTTTATGCACTGTGTGGATTATTAGCCGCTCTTGCTAGTGTCATTGAAGTAGCACGCTTATCCTCAGCTCAACCCATGGCAGGTAATGGCTATGAGTTAGATGCTATTGCGGCTGTTGTATTAGGTGGTACCAGCCTTGCTGGTGGTAAAGGCCGTATTATGGGCACATTGATTGGTGCGTTAATTTTAGGATTCTTAAATAATGCACTGAATTTACTAGGTATATCATCGAATTATCAAATGATAGTAAAAGCATTGGTGATCTTACTTGCTGTTTTAGTTGATAACAAAAAATAACACACATTGTTCAATCCGAAACCCGACAGGAATCTTTATTATGAAACTAAAAAAAGTAGCAACATTACTTTCTGCCGTTGCACTAAGTGCAACAATAAGTGTCAATGCATTTGCTAAAGAATCAATCGCGCTTGTTATATCAACACTCAATAATCCTTTCTTTGTGACCATGAAAGATAGTGCTCAAAAAGAAGCAAATAAACTAGGTTATGATTTAGTTGTTCTCGACTCTATGGATAACCCCGCTAAAGAATTAGCAAACGTGCAAGATCTCACCGTAAAAGGAACACGTTTAATGCTGATTAACCCAACAGATTCTGATGCTGTAGGCAATGCTATTTTAATGGCGAATAAAGCCAATATCCCTGTAATTACCTTAGATAGAGTTGCCAATAAAGGTGAAGTTGTCACTCACGTTGCCTCTGATAACAGGCTTGGTGGTAAAATGGCAGGTGATTATATTGCACAAAAAGTCGGTAATGATGCAAAAGTTATTCAGTTAGAAGGTATCACAGGGACATCAGCCTCTCGTGAACGTGGTGAAGGTTTTAAACAAGCTGTTGATGGCCATAAAATCAAATTGCTAGCAAGCCAGCCTGCTGACTTTGATCGCACAAAAGGCCTTAATGTCATGCAAAATCTATTAACCGCAAACCCTGCTGTCCAAGCTGTCTTCGCTCAAAATGATGAAATGGCATTAGGCGCATTACGTGCATTGCAAACCGCAGGTAGAACTGATGTGCTGGTTGTCGGTTTTGATGGTACAGAAGATGGCATTAAAGCGGTTAATCGCGGTGTTCTAGGTGCAACTATCGCACAACGCCCTGATCAAATTGGTATTATTGGTATTCAAACTGCCGATAAAGTTCTAAAAGGGGAAAAGGTAGAGCCGACAATCCCTGTTGCACTGGAATTAGTTGTAAAAGAATAACCACTATTTATGCCACGGAGTTATCTCCGTGGTTATTCTTCATATTTACAAGGATAAACGTTATGACAACACCTCGCCTCGTTGTACTAGGTAGTATTAATGTTGATCATATTATGAATATTTCACAGTTTCCAAAACCCGGTGAAACCATTATCGGTCATCATTACCAAATTGCTTTTGGAGGTAAAGGCGCAAATCAAGCCGTTGCTTGTGGTCGTAGTGGTGCTGATATTACGTTTATCGCATGCGTTGGTGATGATGCAATCGGACGGCAAATTATCTCTCAACTTAAGACCGATAATATTCATACTGATACTATTCGTGTTATTCCTAAAACGCCAACTGGCGTTGCCATGATCCTAGTAAATGAAGACGGTGAGAATGTTATTAGTATTGTTTCTGGCGCAAATGGTGCTCTTACCCCTTCTTATTTAGAACAATATCATCATGTAATAAAAAAGGCAGATGCACTATTAATGCAGCTTGAATCACCATTAGAAACTGTATTTCAAGCGGCTAAATTAGCAAAAGAGAACCAAACACTCGTTGTTTTAAACCCAGCACCAGCACAGTTGTTATCCGATGAGTTTCTGAGTTTTATTGATATTATTACGCCAAATGAGACAGAGGCTGAAATATTAACAGGAATTTGTGTACAAGATGAGGCTAATGCCCAAAAAGCAGCTGATATCTTACATAGTAAAGGAATAAAACGAGTATTAATTACACTAGGACAACGTGGTGTCTGGTTTAGTGAACAAGGTGATGGCAAAATTATATCTGGCTTTAAAGTCGAAGCCATTGATACTATCGCCGCAGGTGATACCTTTAATGGTGCATTTGTAACTGCAATATTAGAAGGTCAATCCTCTTTAGATGCAGTTCGCTTTGCACATGCAGCAGCCGCTATTGCTGTGACACGTCACGGCGCGCAATCATCTATTCCATGGCGAGATGAAATTAATTCTTTTCTAGAAGAGCGAGCATAATATTTTGGCAACAATGAAAGATGTCGCCCGTTTAGCCGGCGTTTCAACTTCAACAGTTTCACATGTTATCAATAATAATCGTTTTGTCAGCGAAGGTATTCGTGCAAAAGTTAATGAGGCTGTAAAAACTTTAAACTATGCACCTTCCGCATTAGCGCGCAGTTTAAAAATGAACTGCACAAGAACGATTGGTATGCTCGTCACAACTAGTAATAACCCTTTTTATGCCGAAGTGGTTAGAGGTGTTGAACGCAGTTGCTATGAACAAGGTTACAGCCTTATTTTATGCAATACAGAAGGGGATTATGAGCGCATGGATAGTAGTCTTGAAACATTATTGCAAAAGCGTGTTGATGGCTTACTGTTGATGTGTACAGAATCAAGAGCACCATCTAGTGAAGTATTAAGCCGTTATCCTCGTTTGCCTATGGTGATGATGGATTGGTCTCCTTTTGAATATGGTGGAGATATTATCCAAGATAATTCATTGTTAGGTGGTGAAATCGCAACAACATATCTCATTGATAAAGGTTTTACTGAAATAGCCTGTATTGCAGGTCCTCAAGATAAACTCCCAGCAAAACATCGTTTACAAGGCTATTATAATGCGATGCAGAAAGCAGGTTTATCAGTACGCAAAGAATTTGTATTAACGAGTGATTTTGAATTTTCAGGTGGCTTAACTGCCATGGAAAAGCTACTTTCATTGCCCAAACTGCCTCAAGCTGTGTTTACTTGTAATGACGCTATGGCGGTTGGTGCTTATCAAGCTGTTTATCAAAAAGGATTACATATTCCTAGCGATATCTCAATTATTGGCTATGATGATATCGACCTTGCACCTTATATGACCCCCCCTCTTTCTACCATTCATCAACCTAAAGATGAACTAGGCAAATTAGCCATTAGCCAATTGCTTCATAGAATGGAAAATCTTGATGCAAAAGCGAATACGTTAGTATTAACACCCAAGCTTATTGAGCGTAGTTCAGTTGTGGACTATAAAAAATAATCCCATATTATTAGTTAATTACAACGTTTAGTATATATTTCACTCTGTATATTTGGTAACCTCTCCAAGTTGCTATATACTTATGCTATATAGCAATAATTAAGAGGAGGTTATTACTATGATCCTGCATGGAAAAGTCTTTATGAGCAATAGAACACAAAATGTTCGTTTACCTGCTGAAACTCGTTTTCCTGAAAATGTGAAAGATGTTGTTGTTCGCGTAAAAGGAAAAGAAAGAATAATAACGCCTATACAAAATGCATGGGATAGCTTTTTCTTAACAGAACAGTCTGTAACAGATGATTTTTTATCTGAAAGACCAGAGCAAGTGATAAGCGAAAGAGAATCCTTTGATGATTAAATACCTGCTAGATACCAATATTGCTATTTTTACTATTAAGCGTAAGCCTGAATTTTTATTACCAAAATTTAATCAGCATGTTGAGCAACTAGCTATTTCTACAATAACACTTGCTGAACTCATATTTGGTGCTGAAAAAAGCTTAAATCCAAGTAAAAACTTAGCAACAATCAATGATTTCGTATCTCGATTAATGGTTTTATCTTACGATGAATTAGCGGCATACCACTATGGAGATATTAGAGCGACACTTGAGAAGCAAGGTAAACGTATTGGTGATAATGACTTACACATAGCCGCTCATGCTAGAAGTAAAGGGTTAATTGTGGTAACAAATAATACTCGAGAATTTGACCGAGTAGAGGGATTAAGGGTGGAAGATTGGACTCGTCAGTAGTTTAGAAACTAAGCTTATTGAGGGTAGTTCAGTTGCTGATTTTGTAAGTGATTAACAAAAAGATGATAACTATTATTACTAATGCTCTATTTTTATATGATAGTATTTTTATTTCACAAACATCCACAATAAAAGACATGTAAATCAATAAATTAAAAAAACAAATAAAACGTTTATTAATGCTTTAAATCCTTAATTAAGTATTATATTTTATTCTCTTTTTCTTACTATTTACCACATAGAGAACGAGGGATGCAAATTACGATAAAATCTATTATACTATTGCCCCTTGGCATTATCATATACGCGATATTTTAAGCTATGCGTTGTAGGTTTATACCTTAATCGATAATGTATTTCTTAATTTATTGGGCAAGTGCTATCTTCATTTAAATGATTTAACACTCCCCATTTTGATAAAATTTGAGAGTATTACTATGTCATTACCTTCTTGTCCTAAATGCAATTCAGAATATACTTATGAAGATGGTGCAATGTATGTGTGCCCTGAATGTGCCTATGAGTGGAACGATGCTGAACCTGTCGTTGATAACGATGAGTTAGTGGTTAAAGATGCTAACGGCAATTTATTAGCAGATGGTGATGCCGTTACTGTTATCAAAGATCTCAAAGTAAAAGGTAGCTCTTCCATGTTAAAAATCGGTACTAAAGTAAAAGGTATCCGATTAGTAGAAGGCGACCATAACATTGATTGTAAAATTGATGGTTTTGGGCAAATGAAGCTAAAATCTGAATTTGTGAAGAAAAGTTAATATAGATAATATAATCACTAATAAATATCCGTATTAATATACAAAAAGGCGCTCTCAAAGCGCCTTTTGTTTAGGTAAATAAACCTAATTATTTGTATTAAAGTGATCAAAACCTTTTAGATTTGGATACACTTCTTCGCTATCACGAAAATAGCGAATACCCTCGGCGATAGGCATAATTTGGCCGATACAATGAAAATCTGCGCCTGTATGCGCTAATGCTATATCTAAAGCACCACGATTAATCTCAGGCACTGTAAAACACAGCTCGTAATCCTCACCACCGCTTAAAGCCCAAATTTCTGCTTGTTCTGCGCTAACTTCGGCTTTCATTGCTGAAGAATAAGGAAGTGCATCTAAATTAATTCGAGCCCCACAACCACTCGCTTTTAAAATATGATTTAAATCGGAGATAAGCCCATCCGAAATATCAATAGCCGATGTTGCTAAAGATCGTAAAGCTTGGCCTTGTAATAAACGAGGCTGAGGTCTTAAGTGTCTCGCAACAAAATAATCACGATTTTCTTGCTGTGATGGTTGTAACCGATTTTGTAATACAGCAAATCCAGCAGCGCTATCACCTAAAAAACCAGAGACGTAAATCCAATCCCCTATTTTTGCACCAGAACGCAATAATGCTGTGCCTTGTGGAATAAGGCCTTGAATAGTAATAGTTAAACTTAAAGGACCTTTCGTTGTATCACCACCAATTAATTGAATGGCGTAATAATCAGCAAGTGCAAAAAAAGACCGGCTAAATGCTTCAAGCCAGTCATCATTCATTTCTGGTAATGTTAATGCGAGAGAAGCCCATGCAGGATCAGCGCCAACTGCTGCTAAGTCACTAATATTAACGGCTAGCGCTTTATAAGCTAAATCTTCAGGTGAGATACTAGGAAGAAAATGAATACCACTCACTAACGTATCCGTACTAATTGCAACTTGCTGTTTTTCAGGGACTGAAAGTATTGCGCAATCGTCTCCAATTCCTGTAGTCACATCTTTTCGTTTTACAGGCTGTGAAGTGAAGTATTGTTTGATGAGGTCAAATTCACCACAAGGCATCATCTATTCCTATTAAGCAACATTTAGTAAACAAAAGGCCGGAATAACCGGCCTTCAATTATTGATTTACCATAGAGGAAACGTGAAAAATATTATTTTTTACGTACAGTTGGTGCTGCTTTATCAAGAACACCATTAACAAATTTATGGCTATCGTCTGCACCAAATACCTTAGCCAGTTCAATCGCTTCATTAATTGCAACTTTGTAAGGAACATCTTGACGGAAGCTAAGTTCAAACATTGCTAAACGTAAAATTGCTTTTTCAACTTGGCCTAGTTCTTCAAGTTGACGGGATAAATAAGGCGCCATAGCCTTATCTAAGCGAGCTGCATTAATAGCAACACCCACTAAAAGCTCACGAAAGTAAGCAATATCTACACCTTGGGTATCCTGCTCGGATAAAAACTCCAATTCCACATCCGCGATGTCATTTCCGGATAATTGCCATGAGTAGATAGCTTGAACAGCACACTCACGAGCACGACGACGAGCAGCAGGTTTCACAAAATTCCCCTTTAGTTAAAACAGATGATTAGCCTTTTATGGCTTTAAGTACATTGATCATTTCAAGTGCTGTCATTGCGGCTTCAGCACCTTTGTTGCCCGCTTTAGTACCAGCTCGTTCAATAGCCTGTTCAATACTTTCTGTTGTTAATACACCGAAAGTTACAGGGATCTCAGTTTGCATTGCAACATGAGATAAGCCAGAGCTACATTCACCAGCAACGTATTCAAAATGTGCGGTTCCACCACGGATAACGGTGCCTAATGCAATAACGGCATCGTATTTATCGCTTTCAGCCAGTGCTTTTACCGTTAATGGTAATTCATAAGCACCAGGAACCCAAACGACGGTTATATTTTCAGAAGAAACTTGTCCAATGCGTTCTAGTGCGTCAACCGCACCTTCTAACAAGCTATCATTGATGAAATTATTAAAACGGGCAATTGCAATTGCTACGCGTGCGTTTGGCGCCGCGACAACACCTTTGATTACGTTCATAGGTTACCTTTTTTCTCCTATCCGCGGGGCGCGGATTTTATCATATTCTTACCCTTACTGCGCTCTGTTTTATTATCACACAGCAAAGGAGCCAAAAATCCTTGATAAATCAAGGTAGTTACTTGGCTGATAACAATGTCGTAACGACAGGAAATAACACACACGGCGCTATTTTACTACAAATAGCGCCATAGACACACTTATTTGCATCTATTAATAACGAGGTTTTAAACACACTTTAATATCAGGGCCAATTTGCTCTAACGAAGCTATTGTAAATTCAGGAGCTTGAGATAACGCAGAAAGAGGCGTGAGTGTAAATAATCCCCTTGCATCATCACCTAAAATTTTAGGTGCAATGTAAAGAATGAGTTCATCAACAAGGCCAGCTTCTAATAATGCACCTGCAAAATGTGCACCGCATTCAGCCCAAACAGTATTGATATTGCGTTTACCTAATTGCATCATCAATAAAACCAAGTCAACACCGCTATTTTTACCATTGGTAGGCAGTAAAATTTCTGATACATCACCTTGCCAATCACTATTTTCTGAACGAGTGCGAGCCAACCAACATTCACCTGCTAATTGCGTGATTTTATACTCTGGCGTCACTCTATTCTGGCTATCTGTAATAATACGAATAGGCTGGCGTAGTGTTTCTTTAGGGTATATTGTTTTAATATTGTCAGATAATTCATCCCAACGTACATTCATTGAAGGATTATCTGCTAATACCGTTTCACTCGTCGTTAAAATTGCACTTGCTTGAGCACGGTAATTTTGCACATCTTGACGAGAAGCGCGAGAGGTTATCCATTGGCTTTCACCTGTCGCTAGTGCTGTTTTTCCATCTAAAGATGCCCCTAATTTAAGTTGAATATAGGGAAATCCTGTTCTCATGCGCTTAAAGAAACCAACATTAAGTTTTTCAGCTTCTTGCATCAAGACGCCATGAGAAACATCAACACCTGCTGATAATAATTTATGTAATCCACGCCCTGCCACTTGAGGATTAGGATCTTGCATCGCAGCAACCACGCGTTTTACACCTGCATTTATCAATGCATCAGCACAAGGTGGTGTTTTACCAAAATGACTACATGGCTCTAATGTGACATAGGCTGTTGCGCCTTTCGCATTATCACCTGCCATATTGAGTGCATTCACTTCTGCATGAGGGCCACCAGCATGATGATGATAGCCTTCACCAATGATTTTGCCATTTTTAACGATAACACAGCCTACATTAGGGTTCGGCGATGTAGTAAATCGACCAAATGCAGCCAACTCAATAGCACGACGCATAAATACGTCATCATCATGGCTATCGTTAGTCGATTCCTTGTTGCTGTCATTATTTATCATAATAGGTATAGTCATTTATTATTAATCGTTATTATTTATGGATTAAATCAAACTGCGATTAATCTTGTAAGCGTGCTATTTCTTCACCAAAATCACGAAGATCTTCAAAGCTTCGATATACAGAAGCAAAGCGGATATAAGCAACTTTATCGAGCTTTTTCAATTGCTCCATAACAAAATTACCAATTTCTTTAGAAGGGATTTCTCTCTCTCCTGTCGCTCTTAGTTGTGATTTTATTTGGTTAATGGCGGCTTCGACGTCATCAGAGCTTACAGGTCGTTTTTCTAATGCTTTAAGCATGCCTCTACGTAATTTTTCTTCGTCAAATGGCTCTCGTATCTCGTCACTTTTGACAACACGAGGCATGACTAACTCTGCGACTTCAAACGTCGTAAAGCGTTCATGGCAAACAAGGCATTGGCGACGACGGCGCACTTGTGAACCATCACCAACAAGTCGGGAATCAATTACCTTGGTATCTACGGCTCCACAAAATGGGCAATGCATAGTTATTCCTACTTTTGACAATACTGTAAACAGTGTACCTGTTCAGTGAACAAAAAACACCCTGTCAGAATTAACTGGCAGGGTGTTTGCAATGGTTTATCAGAAATTCACTCTATTAAGGTAAGAGTGATGTCTGATCTGCACCCTCTTTTTCTACTTTTTGTACAATCAAGTGTTCGCGTTTCATTCCCAATTTTAGTGCTAATGCAGAAGCCACGTAAATAGAAGAAATCGTACCAATTGAAACACCGATTAACATAACTAAAGAGAAGCCTTTAAGCATTGAGCCACCAAAAATATACAGCATCAATACAACTAATAATGTTGTTGCTGATGTCATAATGGTACGACTTAATGTCTGAGTCAGGGAAACATTCATAATTTCATACGAAGTTCCACGACGAATTTTACGGAAGTTCTCACGAATACGATCCGATACAACAATACTATCGTTTAGTGAGTAACCAATAACAGACATTAATGATGCGACAATGGTTAAGTCGATTTCAATTTGGAAGAGAGATAATATACCCAACGTGATGATAACGTCATGCGCAAGAGCAATAACAGCTCCTAACGCTAAACGCCATTCAAAACGGAATCCAACGTAGATAAGAATACAGATTAGTGCAGATAATAACGCCATTGCACCTGTTTGAGCCAATTCACTACCAACACTAGGCCCCACAAATTCAATGCGTTTTACCGTTGCATCATTATCAATTTCAACATTGATAATATCGATGATTTTCTTACCTAATTCTTGACCTGCCTGTCCTTCAACAGGAGGTAAACGCACCATAATATCGCGACTGCTACCAAAGTTTTGTAACAGAGGATCTTTATAGCCTGCTGCATCTAGGCTATGACGCATTTTATCAAGATCAGCCGGTTTACTGAGGTTAATCTCAATCACCGTACCGCCTGTAAAATCGAGTCCCCAGTTAAATCCTTTCACGGAAATGATAGCAATAGACGCTATCAAAAGCAGAAACGAAATACCAAAGGCGACGTTGTCCCAACGCATAAAGTCAATAACTCTACGACCATGGTTTAATTGTTCAACAGTATAATCCTGTGCCACAACGTGCTCCTTAAATAGACAGTTTCTTAATGCGTTTACCACCATACAGCAGGTTTACAATCGCACGAGTACCGACGATTGCGGTAAACATGGAGGTTGCAACCCCGATAGCGGTTGTAATCGCAAAGCCTTTAATTGAGCCAGTACCGACTGCATAAAGGATGACCGCTGTAATTAATGTGGTTAAGTTCGCATCAATAATACTGGAGAAGGCACCTTTATAACCTTCATGGATTGCTTGCTGTACTGAACGACCATTGCGTAACTCTTCTTTGATACGCTCGTTTATCAGTACGTTAGCATCAACGGCTACCGCAAGGGTTAAGACAATCCCCGCAATACCCGGCATGGTGAGTGTCGCTCCCGGTAATAAAGACATTACCCCGACAATCATGACCAAGTTTGCCATTAAAGCCGTACTCGCAATCACACCAAATTTACGATAGTAGAGGATCATAAAGGCAACAGAAGCAATCAGACCCCATAAACACGCTTCTAAACCTTGTGTTATGTTCTGAAGACCTAATGTTGGGCCAATCGTTCTCTCTTCGACAATTTGAATTGGTGCAATCAATGCCCCTGCACGCAGTAGCAGAGATAATTGGTAAGCTTCGTTTGCGTTAGAAATACCCGTAATACGGAAACTATTTCCTAAACGTGATTGGATATTCGCAATATTGATAACTTCTTCATTTTTTACCAAAATTGCGCGGTCATTCGCATCACGTTTACCGCTGTCTTTGTACTCTACAAAAAGCGTTGCCATCGGTTTACCGATATTATCTTTTGTAAAGTTAGACATGATAGAGCCACCTGCACTATCCAGTGAAATATTCACTTGTGGCTGACCATATTCATCTGATTGAGATGTTGAATCTGTAATATGGTCACCTGTTAAGATAACTCGTTTATACAGAATCGTTGGTCTACCATCACGCGTGTTTTTCACTTCTGAATCACCAGGAATACGACCGGTTTCTAACGCAGAAGGGTCAACAGACGTGTTAACTAGACGAAACTCTAATGTTGCTGTTGCACCTAGTATCTCTTTTGCACGAGCAGTATCTTGGATACCCGGTAATTCAACAACAATTCTATCAGCACCTTGACGTTGAACTAATGGTTCAGCAACACCAAGCTGATTCACACGATTACGTAAAATAGTAATATTTTGCTGTACAGCATAGGTACGCGCTTCACGTAAACGAGTGTCGGTGAAGATAGCTTTTAGCGTATTATTGCTACCATCTTTAAAGACTAACTCTTGACCATTTTTACGAGTCAAATAAGTCGAGGCTTTATTGCGGTCGTCTTCATTACGAAAACGCATTTCAACGCTATAGTTATCCGCTTTGCGAATAGAAGAATATGGAATGCCTTCATCACGTAATTCTGTACGTAGGCTATCAATATTTTGCTCCTGAAGTTTACTTAACACGGTGTCCATGTCGACTTCCATTAAGAAGTGAACCCCACCACGTAAATCTAACCCCAGTTTCATTGGTTCACCGCCAATAGCTTCTAGCCATTTTGGTGTAGCAGGAGCAAGGTTAAGTGCAACGATGAATTGGTCACCTAATGCAGGTAACAACGCTTCACGGGCACGTAATTGAACGTCAGGATTGTTAAAACGAACGAGAATCGCACCATTTTCGAGTGCAATTGATTTCGCTTCGATTTTTTCTTTATCGAGCAAAGTGCGAACTTGATCCAGTGTTTGCTCACTGGCGGCGGTTCCCCGCACACCAGTGATTTGAACAGCCGGATCCTCACCATATAGGTTAGGAAGTGCGTAAAGCAGACCGATGAGGATAGCGAATATCAACATCAGATACTTCCACAAAGGATAACGGTTTAGCACGGCAGTTCCCTTTTCCCTTTGGGGAAATGTAGATTAAATAGCTTTCATTGTGCCTTTTGGTAAAACAGCAGCAACAAAGTCACGTTTGATAGTTACTTCAGTTGTTTCATTCAGTGCAACAACGACATAGCCATTGTCAGACACTTTCACAACACGTCCAATTAAACCACCAGTGGTCAATACTTCATCACCTTTACCAATAGATTCCATCAATTTACGATGTTCTTTAGTACGTTTTTGCTGTGGACGTAGGATCATAAAATAAAAAATCAGGATAAAGATCACTAACATCGGTAAAATTGACATAAAACTAGCTTCAGGGGCAGCTTGTCCAGCAGAAGCAACAGCATCAGAAATGAAAAAACTCATTCACTTTTCCTCATTGTTATCGATAACGACGATATTCAAGTTATAAGCCCAATATCATACACAGAATTGAGCTTTCTCGTATACATTAATCACACTTACTCGCACAGCCATTTAATGGCGGTACAGGTTTTCCTATGCGTTCATAAAATTCTAGTACAAACGCGTCAAAACGGTCTTCTTCAATAGACTGACGAATTTCAGCCATTAGGCGCTGATAATAACGTAAATTATGAATGGTATTGAGTCTTGCACCTAAGATTTCATTACAGCGATCTAAATGATGTAGATAAGCACGACTATAATTTTTACAGGTATAGCAATCACAGTGCTCATCTAATGTTGATGTATCAGAACGATGTTTTGCATTACGAATCTTAATCACACCATCTGTCACAAAAAGATGGCCATTGCGTGCATTTCGTGTTGGCATTACGCAGTCAAACATGTCGATACCACGACGAACGCCTTCAACTAAGTCTTCTGGTTTACCCACCCCCATTAAATAGCGA
The DNA here is from genome assembly GCF_001654855.1 of Proteus myxofaciens ATCC 19692. Lineage (GTDB taxonomy): Bacteria > Pseudomonadota > Gammaproteobacteria > Enterobacterales > Enterobacteriaceae > Proteus > Proteus myxofaciens. Next base: position 10,589 of record NZ_LXEN01000109.1, on the reverse strand, counting down.
GGTTTATCTGCTGGAATTTGAGGACATACATGCTCTAAAATACGGTGCATATCTTCTTTAGGTTCACCAACAGCAAGTCCACCCACAGCGTAACCATCAAAACCTATATCGACTAGCCCTTTCACTGAAATATCGCGTAAGTCTTCGTAAACACCACCTTGAATAATGCCAAATAATGAATTTTTATTGTTTAATTCATCAAATCGTTGGCGACTACGTTTAGCCCAACGTAATGACATTTCCATTGAGGTTTTTGCATAATCCCAATCAGAAGGATAAGGAGTACATTCATCGAAGATCATCACGATATCAGAACCCAGATCGTATTGAATTTCCATCGATTTTTCTGGGCTTAAGAAAATTTTCTCGCCATTTATAGGGTTTCTAAAATGAACACCTTCTTCTTTAATTTTACGCATTGCGCCTAAACTAAAGACTTGGAAGCCACCAGAATCTGTTAAAATAGGACCTTGCCATTGCATAAAATCATGTAAATCACCATGTAATTTCATGATTTCTTGACCAGGGCGTAGCCATAAATGGAAGGTATTCCCTAAAAGAATTTGCGCACCTGTTTGTTTCACTTCTTCAGGTGTCATACCTTTTACAGTACCGTAAGTCCCTACAGGCATAAACGCGGGTGTTTCAACAACACCACGTTCAAAAATAAGGCGACCACGGCGAGCATTGCCGCTAGTCTTATCTAATTCGTATTTCACTCATCCTCCGAGCATCAGAAAAACAGTCCAATGCGTGATAAAAAACAGCGTATTCTAATCATTTATTAGACAACTGTATATGTTAACGCAATAAAAAACCCTGTTTAGTCAAAGAGATTTCTTAATAAAGGAGCGATAACATCTTAGATAACTAAAAAATGGCAAATAAAGACGAATAAATAAATATTAATTATCTTTCATATATCATCTCATTTACTGAAAAGTTACGTTATTCTTGTCCAACTTTTTCATTAATCGCTAATGGATTGCGGGTGATAAACATCGCATCTCCATAACTAAAGAAGCGATATTTTTCTTCTACAGCGTTTTTATAAGCATTTATAGTGTTTTTGTAGCCTGCAAAAGCAGAAACTAACATAATTAATGTAGATTCAGGTAAATGGAAATTAGTAATTAACGCATCGATAACCTGATATTGGTAACCTGGATAAATAAATATCTGAGTGTCATCAAAAAATGGGGCAATTAGTGCATTTTGTACTGCATTTGCTGCACTTTCTAAAGAGCGTACTGATGTTGTTCCTACTGCGATAACACGATTACCTCTAGCTTTACAAGCAAGCACTGCATCAACAACGTCTTGTGGCACCTCTGCATATTCTGAATGCATAGTGTGCTCTTCAATATTATCAACACGCACAGGTTGGAATGTACCAGCACCAACATGTAAGGTCACAAAGGCCATTTCAACGCCTTTATTTTTCAATGCTTCAAGTAATGGCTCATCAAAATGTAACCCCGCAGTTGGTGCAGCAACCGCACCTGGACGCTCATTATAAACGGTTTGATAAAGTTCTTTATCAGACTCTTCATCTGGACGATCTATATAAGGAGGTAATGGCATATGCCCAATGCTGTTAAGAATAGTCAGCACATCTCTTTTATCATCAAAACGAATTTCAAAAAGCGTATCATGGCGAGCGACCATTGTTGCTTGTACACTTTCATCTTCACCAAAAATCAGTGAAGCGCCTTCTTTAGGCGATTTAGAAGCTCTTATATGGGCAAGAACACGATGCTCATCAAGCATTCGCTCAACAAGCATCTCAATTTTGCCGCCAGAGGCTTTACGACCATAAACACGTGCAGGAATAACACGCGTATTATTAAAGACGAGCAAATCACCAGCATTTAATTTATCTAAAACATCAGTAAAGACGCCATGAGATAACGCCCCTGTTTCCCCTTCTAAAGAGAGAAGACGACAACCACTACGTTGAGGCTGAGGATAATGGGCAATCAAGGCTTCTGGTAGTTCAAAGCTAAAATCTGATACACGCATAATTAAAGACTACTTTCATAAAAAACAGGCGGACTAGTCTAGTGCTGCCAGCTTGTCAGTGCAACAAAGAAGCCCTTTTTTATTCAAAAAGAGGTATGATAACAGCATGAATTATCTTGCTCACTTACACCTCGCCTTTAGAGCGAAAAGCTCAATATTAGGCAACATGATGGCGGATTACGTCAAAGGTGATCCTCACTCTCGTTACTCTGATATCATTGTGGATGGTATTCGTATGCATCGACGCATTGATGTACTTACCGATACTCACCCTCTGGTTAAAGAAGCACGTTTATTATTTCCTGAGCAATATCGACGTGTTGCTCCAATTACCTTAGATGTGTTTTGGGATCACTTTCTTTCATTAAATTGGTCTAAATTCGAGCCCAACATACCTTTAACTGACTTTGTCACAAAGACTCGAAACATTATTGAACCTGATTTATGGCAAACACCTGAGAAGTTTCAAGAACTCAACGAATATTTATGGTCACAATCTTGGTTAATTCGATACGCTGATAAGGCTTATATAGCTCAAACATTAAAAGCGATGGCAAGAAGACGTCCAAGACTCAGTGCGCTTGAAGGTTCTTATATTACCCTTGAAACTCACTATGACGAGTTAAGCCATATTTTTTGGCACTTTTATCCAGAATTATTAAATCGTGCACAACATCATCAGCTTCATGATTGATATACTCATTCATTCTGATGTCATACTGACAAGATAAACTGTTTATATTAATAAAATAAAAATATAGTTTTAGTACTAAATTAGCCACAATTTATTAACAAGCATAGTATTCATTTCTAAAGTTGATTAGAATATGGAATGTGATAAGGCATCATAAATAATCTTATTTTACTGTTTTTTATATTGATTTTTCTGATAGCCACAATCTATTGAATAGATTGCTCTGTTTAACTTTATCAATAGCAATTGATTATTTATGCTGTATTCAACATTTAAAAACAGGGTATAGACACCCACAACTCTTTCAATCTACAGGAGTACATTATGGTTTTGGTTACTCGTAAAGCCCCAGATTTCACCGCATCAGCTGTTTTAGGTACAGGTGAAATTGTTAATGATTTTAATCTACATTCATTTATCAAAGGTAAACCTGCCGTTATTTTCTTCTGGCCAATGGACTTTACTTTTGTTTGCCCATCAGAGCTGATTGCATTTGATCATCGTTTTGAAGAATTCCAAAAACGCGGTGTTGAAATTATCGGTGTTTCTATGGACTCAGAATTTGTTCATAACGCATGGCGTAAAACAGCGATTGATGATGGCGGTATTGGTGAAGTGAAATACCCAATGGTTGCAGATATCAAACATGACATTATTAAAGCATACGGTATTGAACACCCAGAAGCAGGTGTTGCATTACGTGGTTCTTTCTTAATTGATAAAGAAGGTATTGTTCGTCACCAAGTTGTTAACGATCTACCATTAGGTCGTAATATTGATGAAATGATCCGCACTGTTGATGCATTACAATTCCACGAAGAGCACGGTGAAGTCTGCCCTGCACAATGGGAAAAAGGCCAAGAAGGCATGGGTGCATCTCCTGATGGAGTTGCTAAATACCTAAAAGCGAACTCAGGTAAACTGTAATTATAATTTACCTCTGATGTACTGTATCAAAGATTTTTCTAAACCCCATTTTATGGGGTTTTTTTATTCCTTTTTTAGTAATCTGCTCATATAAGTTTGCAGTCTTTTTATACGATAGATTTATAAAAACAATAATACTTTTTAATTATCATTATGAAATTTTATGATTCTATCGAATAAACCCTTAAAAAAAAGATATTTATTTTTCACTTTTTTATGATATAAATCATTTTTGTTTAAATTTATTAAAAAATTATTAAAAAAAAATCGTTAAATATCAATTTTCATTTTAATGCGATTTTAAAACTTATAAAATAAATGATTAAAATCATTATCCCATCATGTAAAAGTAATACTTCCTTACCTCCATTAATATATTGTTACCATTTAATTTTCTTAAAATAAAATAACAACACCTTTATCATTTCTATATTAATGATATTTTCAATCTTAATGAAAAAAACAATTTATTATATATAAAAATCAAATAATTATTAATTAAAATAAATTCATTTCACTTATTACCCTTACACTCAATAATAGTAAAAAAAATAAAAAAACAATCATTGATGGTTTTAAAATATTAAAAAAAACAAATAAATGGTTTAAAACACTTTTACAATAATAAAAAGCAAATATACTCTATTCACTATTAAAACAAGTTCTTATCAATAAAAGGCAATACTAATTATGAAAAACATTAATATTGAAGATAGCTTAAACTTATTTATTGGTTCCTACTTTAAAAGAAACAGAAAATTGAAAAAAATATCAGGTAAACAACTAGGCACGATGCTAAATTTAAGCCAACAACAAATTTCTCGCTATGAGAATGGTAATACTCCATTCACAATAGAATTAATGATAAAACTCTCAGAAATATTAAATATTAATACTATTGAATTGTTTAGGAATATTGAAAAGTGGCTAATTAAAAATAAAAATAAAAATAATCAATAATACAAAAAAATTATATTAATATGGTTAAATGAAAATATAATAGAAATTATTTAAACTTCATTATAATATTTACTATATTTAATTATCGTTTATGACATAAGATATAATAAATTAAATTTCCATTTATTTAAATAATAGGTATTCATTAATTCACGTTATATTGAAAAAATTACTCATAATTTTTTAATGATCTATCTATAAAAATAAGTCTTAAAAATAAATTATGTTTTAGGTGAAATAATAGCCTTGGATAATATTTTATTTTATTCCAGTAAGTCACTAAATAATCATTAACTGGATAATACAGCAGAATATATAGCTGGTAGTTATACTCAATGGTATACATGTTATGAAGGAGCCATCATTTTTAGGAAAATTAATACCCTTTCCATAAATTCAATATTCTTTGCAAATTAGTTAGAGTAGTTAACCTCTTAGTATTAGAGTTAATACCTATATTGTATCCACTGTATTTATTAATATAGTTTAACTATTAACTTACACTAAACAGGAGAAAGTATGTTTTGCTCCTGTTTTCCCATTTTACCACTTATTTATTCCTTTTTTACTTAATTTATAATACTTACTTTCGTATTACTTTCTATTAAAATTATTTTCTCATTATTCTATTTATAAGATTCTCATTATAAATAATCCCCTTCTATACTTCTAATTACGTGATTATAAATTAATACTAATACTTACGTATATTTCCTACTAAATAAGCATTCACTATCAATCCCATAACTACTTATTACTTATAACTTACTGTAATTAATGGAGATATAATGATTACTATAAAAAAGACACACTTGCTTATACTCACATCGCTTTTCTCACCCATGCTTTATGCCGCTTATGAACCTGCTGTTGAAGCTCACCAAGGCATGGTTGTTTCTTCACAACATCTAGCCTCTGATGTTGGTCGAGATATCCTAGAAAAAGGTGGCAATGCTATTGATGCTGCTGTTGCTGTAGGCTATGCACAAGCTGTTGTTAATGCCTGTTGTGGTAATATTGGTGGCGGTGGTTTTATGACAATTCACCTTGCTGATGGCACAAATACCTTTATTAACTTTAGAGAAACAGCACCAGCCATTGCATCTAAAGATATGTATTTGGATAAAGAAGGAAATTTAATTAAAAATGCGAGCTTATACGGCTATTTAGCATCAGGTGTGCCAGGTACAGTGAAAGGCCTTGATGCAGCATTAGAAAAATATGGTACTCTTTCACGCCAAGAAGTCATGGCACCTGCGATTAAATTAGCGAGAGACGGCTATATTTTAACGCGAGCAGATACTGATGTATTAGAAACATCAACTGAACGTTTTAAACAAGATCCTCAAACAGCAAAAATTTTCTTAAAACCTGATGGCTCAGCATGGCAACCCGGTGATAGATTAATTCAAACAGATTTAGCAAATACTCTTGATGCTATAGCTAAAGAAGGACCTGATGTTTTTTATCACGGTGAAATTGCAGAGAAAGTCGAAGCAGCATCAAAACAACATCATGGTTCTCTGACAAAAAAAGATTTTGAAAACTACACCATTACAGAAACAAAACCAATTAGCTGTAGCTATCGAGGTTATGAATTTATTTCAGCACCACCTCCAAGCTCAGGCGGTGTGACTATTTGCGAGACTCTTAATATCTTAGAAGGTTACGATCTTAAATCGATGGGGTTTAATTCAGCGCAATATGTACATACATTAACAGAAGCGATGCGACATGCTTATATGGATAGGAATACCTTTTTAGGCGATCCTGAATTTATTAAAAACCCAACCGATAAATTACTCAGTAAAGAATATGCTGGTGCAATACGCCAACAAATCAATGTAGATAAAGCGACGCCATCAGCAAATGTTCAGCCTGGTAAAGCGCCTCATGAAAGCCCTGAAACAACACATTATTCTGTTGTTGATAAAGACGGCAATGCAGTTTCAACAACTTATACGATAAACGGTCGCTTTGGTGCTGTTGTTATTGCGCCAGGTACTGGTTTTTTCCTTAATAATGAGATGGATGATTTCACAACAAAAGTGGGTGAAAAAAATCTCTATGGTTTAGTTCAAGGAGAAAGAAACAGTATTGCACCATCAAAACGTCCCCTTTCATCAATGAGCCCAACACTTGTAACAAAAGATGGAAAACCTTTCCTTATTCTAGGTTCACCTGGAGGTTCTCGTATTATTTCCATCACATTACAAACGGCGCTTAATATTATTGAGTTTGGTATGCCACCACAAGAAGCCGTTAATAGCCCAAGAATTCATCATCAATGGTTACCTGATGAGGTTTATTATGAACAACGAGGCTTATCTAAAGACACATTAGATAAGCTCTCAGCAATGGGTTATAAAATGGTAGAACAAACACCTTGGGGTGCTGCTGAGCTCATTATGGTTGCACTACCTGGTGAAGAAGGTGTGATATCAGCAACATCAGGCAATGATTCTGCTGTTTCTGGCATTATTCGTGAAGGTTATCTCTATGGTGCTAATGATGCGCGTCGCCCTGCGGGTAAAGCATCAGGCTATTAAGCGATAAAAATTAGGAGGATTTATTTTCAATGAATAAATCCTCTTTTTTAAATAAAAAAGCAGATACTCCATTTAAAAAAACAGACACCATAATGTCCAAAATGGCATTTTTTTGCTATAATTGGACATTATGGTGTCTTTTTGGGGTGTGTATGAAATTATCTCTATTAACTGATTTAGATGTCAGTCGCGCTTTTGCAGCTCACCTTCGTCAACAACGAGAAAAAGTGAAATGGTCACGAGATGAGCTTGCACATCGCAGTACTGTACCCGCATCGACAATAAAAAAATTCGAACTACACGGCAAAATATCCTTAAGACAATTATTATTACTTTGGCAGTGTTTAGATGATTTAAATAGACTCTTTGATGTTGTCGATCCTAAAAAGGTCAATAAACCTAGAATGCCAAGAACAATTGAAGAGGTACTAAAAGGTGGATTTTAAGCCAATACAAAAATTAGCCAAAGAATATGGCGTATCAACAACTATCAAATCAGACATTGAAAAAACCTTAGCAAGTCGGTTAAAAGAGAATAGTCATCTACTGTAGCCTTAATGATTTAACAAAAAAGGGAAACACTTGTTTCCCTTTTTATATTGATATTCAAGCAATAAATTCGTTATTTCATAACTTCTGAATGCGTGGATTTCTTGGTATTAGTACCCACTACTTTGTCATAAATAGCAAAAATAACAATTGTGATAATAACGGGAATTAACCACGCTAATCCTTGTGCACTTAATGGTAATTTCTCAGCCCATTCAGGTAATAAATGATTCAAATGCGTTGACGCTTTCATTGCATCAAAAACACCAAAAATTAAGCTTACTGCCATCGCTGGTGCAATAATACGACGAGGATTATTCCATAAACGCAATGTAAAGCTCATTAAAATTATCACAATACACGGTGGATAAATCATGACTAAAACAGGAATAGAGAATGCAATTAGCTTAGTTAAGCCAAGATTCGATACCACAGCAGAAAAAAGAGATAATCCCAACACTAAGCTACGATAAGAAATTGGCAGATAGCGACTAAAGAATTCAGCGCAAGCACATGTTAAGCCAACAGCAGTCACCATGCATGCTACAAATATCAATACTGCTAAGAAGAAGCTTCCATAGTTACCAAATGTATATTGGACATAAGCATGGAGAATATCAGCCCCATCTTCCGCTCCTGGGATAATGCTTCCACTTGCTGAACCTAGTTTAAATAGCGTCAAATAAACAAGCGTTAATAATACACCCGCAATTAATCCTGCCCACATTGTATAGCGAGTCAGTAATGAGGAGTTTTCGATACCACGAGAACGCGCTGCATTGACAATAACTATCCCAAAGACCATTGCACCCAATGTATCCATCGTTAAATAGCCATTGATGAAGCCTTCAGTAAAAGCCATATCTTGATAGGATTGAGTAGCAGGAATAGATGTACCTGCTGGCCAAAATACGGCTGCAATACCCAATATTGCCAATGCTAAAATTTTAACTGGCGCTAAAATATGGCCAACACTATCAAGCAATTTACCAGGGTAGAGCGAAATCCCCGTGACAATGACAAAGTAAATAATACTATAGATTAGCAATGTCATATCAGTATCACCCACTAAAGGCGCAATACCTACTTTAAATGAAACTGTTGCTGTACGTGGCGCTGCAAAAAGCGGGCCTACAGCAAGATAAGCGACAATTGCAAGTATAAGTCCTAATGTTTTCCCTATTGGTGAGCTTAATGCCTCAATACCACCGCCGACTTTCGCTAAAGCGATAACAGTGAGTACAGGTAAACCCACGCTGGTGACAAGGAAACCAATTGCTGCAGTCCAAACGAATTCGCCTGACTGAAAACCTACCATAGGCGGAAATATAATATTGCCTGCTCCAACAAACAGAGCAAAAGTCATAAGCCCTAGTGCCAAAATATCTCTGGAAGTTAATCGATGTGTCATAAGTTTTGTTAATGAGTGGTTATAAAAAATTAATTCACGTTAATGATAAATATTTAACGCAACATAAAATCAACAATATCTATTTAGCCTCGAATTATCATTATTTAGAATAAAATTCATAAATAACCATTTTATACAGAGCAATTACGTATCAAATAGAAAAAATCGCCGATAACTGCGTACAAGTAAAACTTTTATAATGAAAAAAGGCAATAGCTAATCCCAAAACCAGAATAATTATCTAAACTCTTTTTTAAGATTAGTGAGAACTGTTAGATATGACAGAATATACCCGATATGATTTGCTTATTTTATCACCAAAGACGTAAGATCAGATTTTCATTTAAAGTTCTGATTAATTAATAATTTTAAAATTTAATACTAATTAACGTTATCTTTTTAATATTACAAATTAAAATCATTTAATAACAGTAAAGCTATAACTCTATACTTTCATAAAGCTATAGCGATTGAAAAACAATCTATTTATGATTATCTGCTATTTTTTATTTGTATTCTCTGTCGCTATTATTTTGTCAACAATGTTTGAGGCAAAATAAAAGAGAAAGTTGAACCACTTCCTATCTTACTTTCGATATTGAGCTGAGAATGGTGATGTTGAAGTGATTTTTTGACTATCGCAAGCCCTAACCCAGTGCCACCAGTATGACGAGAACGTGCTTTATCTACGCGATAAAAACGCTCAGTCAACCGTGTTAAATGTTCCGCGCTAATACCAGGCCCGTTATCAGAAACCTTAAATTGCATACCTTGTGGTACTTTTTGCCAACTTACCTTAATCGTAGCACCTTCTGGCGTATGATTGATGGCATTAAAAACTAAGTTCGACATTGCACTACGTAATTGCTCTTCATTACCACGCACTAACCATTGTTTATCAATATCAAAAATAATGTGATGTTGATCTTGGCTTAATGATATCGCTTCTTGTTGAAGTAACATTAAAATATTAGGAACATCGACAACCTTATTTAAATCAATATAAGGGGCTGATTCAATACGCGAAAGTTGCAAAAGCTGCGTCACTAACGTATCCATACGTTTTGCTTGTTCTTGCATTGTGACAATGGCTTTATGCTCACTAGGTTTTGTCGCTGTTGTGTCTTCCATCATCTCAAGATAGCCTTGAATAACGGTTAAAGGTGTTCTAAGTTCATGGCTAACATTGGCAAAAAAATCGCGTCGTGCATTTTCAAGTGTATTTTTTTCTGTCACATCACGAGCTACCATTAACCGTTGGTCAGCACTATATGGCATCACTCTAAATTCAACAATAGAGCCATTATTCAGTGAAAGAGTTAACGGCCTATCAAAATGAGCGTTAGTGAAATAATGTAAAAAATCGGGATAACGTAATAAATTAAAAATATTTTGCCCATTATCATCAGGCCAACGAAACCCTAAAAGATGTTGCGCTAAGTTATTACACCAAAAAATATTACCTTCATTTGTCATC
>NZ_LXEN01000108.1 GCF_001654855.1 Proteus myxofaciens ATCC 19692 | reverse complement strand
AAAGTAATGAAATGACTAATAGCCACGATAAATGGCCGATAAACATTGCCAAAATAAACGCAGGTACACAAAATAAAAATAGCCCCCAAACGAGCGCTTTCCATGATAATCGTTCTAACACCTAACAATGTCTCCTATGTTGAATTAGAAACGCGCAGAGAAGCGATATCCCGTTCCACGTACTGTTTGTATCATTTTGTCATGTCCATCTTGTTCAATTGCTTTACGTAATCGACGGATATGTACATCAACAGTTCTATCTTCAACATACACATTTGTGCCCCACACATAGTTCAACAGCTGTTCTCGGCTATAAACGCGCTCAGGGTGTGTCATAAAGAAATGCAAAAGTTTAAATTCTGTAGGCCCCATATCAATAGGGACTTCTTGGCTAGTCACTCGATGTGAGACAGGATCAAGACTTAACCCATTAAAATCAATCAAATCTTCGGCTGACATTGGAGATAAACGTCGTAAAATAGCTTTAACTCGAGCAACAAGTTCTTTGGGTGAAAAAGGCTTAACAACATAATCATCAGCCCCCGTTTCTAATCCTTTAACTCTATCTTCTTCTTCGCCTTTGGCAGTTAGCATAATAATGGGAATATCACGGGTACTATTTTCCCGTTTCATCTGTTTTATCACTTGTAAACCAGAGCCACCAGGGATCATCCAATCTAATAAAACGAGATCAGGGTAAGGGTCGATAAGAAAACGTAATGCTGCATCATAATCTTCTGCTTCAATAGGTTGAAACCCATTTTGCTCAAGTACGAAACAAATCATCTCACGAATTGCGGTTTCATCTTCTACAACAAGAATACGCCTTGCCATACTCTATCCTGTGTTATGTATTAGAGGGTCATAATCAGTATGAGACATTTTTATGACAGATTTATGACTAACCTTAACATAACTGAAATACATGACGACCGCTAAGTTAATAAAGCTAAATATAGACCTTATTCTTTTAATTTAGTAAAAACAGTTGGTTATTTTCACTAACAAAGCGAGGTGCGTTATACTCACAAGGAGATAACAAAGAGGGATAATAATGCGGATTATTCACACATCTGATTGGCATTTAGGGCAATATTTTTACACAAAAACTCGCGCAAATGAGCATCAACAATTTCTCAATTGGTTGCTACAACAAATTCATGATTATCAAGTTGATGCATTGATTGTCGCTGGCGATATTTTTGATACAGGTTCGCCTCCAAGCTATGCAAGAGAGCTTTATAACCGCTTTGTTGTCGCGATAAGAGAAACTGATTGCCAACTTATTATATTAGGTGGAAATCACGATTCTGTTGCAACATTAAATGAATCTAAGTCACTATTAGCATGCTTAAATACCACTGTTGTTGCTAATGTACATACAGAGACACCGCAACCCCCGATTATTCTTCATCAAAAAGATAATACACCTGGTGCATTATTGTGTGCTATCCCTTATCTTCGACCTAGAGATATGATAACCAGCGAAAGTGGTCAATCAGGCACCCAAAAACAACAAGCCTTAAAAGATGCTATTGCTGATTATTATCAATGCCAATTTGATGAAGCCGTTAAATTACGTCAGCAACTCAATGTAGCAATTCCTATTATTGCAACAGGGCATCTCACAACTATTGGCGCGAGTGTAACAGATTCAGTGCGTGAAATTTACATAGGTACACTAGACGCTTTTTCTGCCAATTTATTTCCTGAATTTGACTATATTGCACTGGGTCATATTCATCGCCCTCAAGTTGTCAATAAATCAGGTCATATTCGCTATAGTGGCTCCCCTATTCCTTTAAGCTTTGATGAATCAGGACAACAAAAAAGTGTCTGCCTTCTCGATTTTGAGCAAGATAAACTTGCTAACATCACATTACTGCCTATTCCTGAATTTCAGTTATTACGCACCATTAGTGGCTCATTAAATGAAATTGAAGCTGAACTTGATAAGTTAAAACAACAATATGATGAAACAAATAATACGCTTTGGTTAGATATTGAAGTCGCTACACAAGATTATTTAAGTGATATTCAAAGCCGCATTCAAACACTCACACAAACGCCTCTCTTTGAGGTGATTTTGCTAAGAAGAGCAAAACAACAACGCCAAGCATTTACTCAAAATGAGAAAGAAACACTGACAGAATTGAGTGTTTATGACGTATTTGAACGACGGCTAGCACAGCAAGAAATTAGCTCAACAGAAACCAAAGAGCGTTTAACGATATTGTTTAAGCAAGCTGTTGATATGGCAGAACAAGAGGATAATGAATAAAAATGAAAATCTTAAGTCTGCGATTTAAAAATATTAATTCGTTAAAAGACGAGTGGAAAATCGACTTTTGCCAAGAGCCTTTTATCAGCAACGGATTATTTGCTATTACAGGCCCTACTGGTGCTGGAAAAACGACACTATTAGATGCAATAAGTTTGGCTCTTTATCATTGCACGCCTCGATTAGGAAAAATCACCAAAACGCAAAATGAATTAATGACACGTCATACAGCGGAGTGCTTATCAGAGGTTGAATTTGAGGTAAAAGGCGTTGCTTATCGTGCATTTTGGGAGCAAAGACGCGCCAAAGGTAAAGAAGATGGTAATTTACAATCACCTCAAGCCGAGCTCGTTAAAATGGGACAATCCTCTGATGAAGAAGATAAAATTTTAGCGACAAAAATTAGCCAAGTTCAAGAGCAAATTATTGCAATCACAGGGTTAGATTTTGATCGATTCACAAAATCGATGTTACTTTCTCAAGGGCAATTTGCAGCTTTTTTAAATGCTGATGATAAATCTCGTGCAGAATTACTTGAAGAATTAACGGGAACGGATATCTATCGACATATTTCCAAAACCATTTTTGAACATTGGCGTGATGAAGAGAAAAAATTACAGCAATTAAAGCAACAAGCACAAATGATGGCGCTTTTGGATGAAGATTCTCGTCAAAACTTATTAGCAGAACAAACACAGCTACAAGCGCAGGAAACAATACAGCAACAAGAGCTAAAACAGTACCAAGAAGCCAAATTATGGTTTGAAAAAGAAGCTGAAATAACACAACAAAAAATAGCCGCACAACAGGCTGTTAATTTGGTAAAACAGGAATTAGAAGAAGCAAAACCGGATATTGCTCGTCTTGAAAAAAGTGAACCTGCTGAAAAAATTCGCCCTTTTTTTGATGAGAAAAAACGCTTATTACAAGAACAAGACTTTATTGAAAAACAACTCACAACGATAGGTAAAGAAAAGCAAGCATTAGAGCAACAAGCTCAACCTATCAATAAGAAGTTACAATTATCTCGTGAGACACTTAAAAAACACGATGAGGAAAAACGGCAAACATTACAACTTATTCGTGAAAAAATAATCCCATTAGATAATCAACTTGTTTTGTTACACCAAGATATTACCAGCAAAAAAAATCAACAAGATACTCTCGAAAAAACCAGCTCAGAATATAAGCAAAAAATACTATTATCAGAGCAAGAACTTGCTTCTTTGCAACAAAAAGAAAGTGAATTAAATCGTTATTTATTAGCGAACGCATCACATGCCCAATTAGCGGAAAATTTGCCTTTATGGCAACGTTATTTTGAACAATATGACGATATCGCTGCAAAATATCTAATAAGCAAAAAAACGGAGCAATTAGAGCAAGAAAAAGCGCTTGCTTTAACTTCATCACTCACTCAAGCAAAAAATGCACTTATTGAGCAAAAAAAGTCACTGGAATCACAGCAAAAACAGTTACAAACACATCAGTCAGAATTAGAAAAATATTATGAAATAGAAGCGATTAATCAAGCTAAACCTCGTCTACAGCATCTCTATTTACAAAAAAATGCGCTGATAAAATTAATGGGCTTACAGGCGCAATTAAAGCGTAATAACCAAGCACTGCATCAATATAAGAAAACGCAGGTAGATAATCAGCAGAAAATTACTGAACTTACTGAAAACATCGCTAACAATGAGATTATTTTAAAAGACAGAGAACAGCATTTAGCTGACTTAAGTGATAAATATTATCTTGAACAAAAAGTCGTTGAATTTGAAAAAGAAAGAAAACAATTAATTCAAGATAAACCTTGTCCTCTTTGTGGCTCAACAACGCATCCTTATGTTGAACATTATGATGAAATAAAGCCTGATGAAACTAAGCAACGCTTAGCGTTATTAAAACAACAAGTGCACACATTAACCATCGAATTAGTTGAACAAAAAACGCAATCTACACACTATCAAACACAAAATCAGACACTAGAAAAAGAGTTAATCCAACTCACTCAGGAAAATATCACGCTTCAAAACCAATGGAATGAATTGGCGCAACCTCATTCATTGCCCCTTTCTGATTGTGCTGATGATGTTTTATTTAAGATGGAAGCCACACTTTTAACAGAAGAAAAAACGCTATCTACAAAATTAGAACATTATCAATCTATTGAAGAAAAGATACGCCAAGAAAATGCACTTTGGAACACAAATAAAGAGCAATTTACAGCGCAACAACACACCGTTAATCAGCAACAAAGTGAATTAGATTATCTGCAAAAAACACTAGAGAGCCATCATCAACAGACAAATCAATTAATTGAACAACAAGAAAAATTAACTCAAGAAATAAAAGTGCATATTAGTAAACAAGGCTATGACTTATGCCAGTTTGAAGAAAATGCACAATGGTTAATAGCGCGAAAAACAGAAAGTGAGAAGTATCAATCAACGTTAAAAAACCATCAAACACTTACTCAAACTTTGCGTGAATTACAATTAACACAAGAAGAAAAAAAACGTTATTTAGCACAATTACAAAAAGAGCTTGATGCCTTATTAATTGACTTACAAAAACAAATCACGTTAGAAGAAGCACAACAAGCCGAACGATACGCCCTCTTTAATACACAAATAACAGAAGAGGTTAGAAACCAATTAGAGCAACAAAGTCATTTATTACAAAAACAAATAGAGCATATTGTTGAGGAAAAAACACAAATAGAAAATCGGCTGAATCAGCTTATTGGCCAATATCAAGAAAATGATAAATTATTACAGCGTATAAACATTCAAGTTCAGCAAAAAATTGCACAATATCAACAAACAATTAAGGAAAGTGTATTTGCTGATGAAACTGAATTTTTAGCATCATTACTCAGCATTGAGGAAAGAACACAACTACAACAGGCTCAAAAACAACGGCAAGATAAATTATTACAAGAAATAACACGTTTGGAAACGCAAGAAAAAGCGTATCAGATTCATTTATCACAACAATCTTCACTTTCAATACAGCAAAATTTAGAGCAAATAACAGCCGAGTTACTCGCTAAAGAAACAAAAATCAAAGCATTACAAGAAGCCAAATTTCGCATTCAAGAAACACTTCGCCAAGATGAAGAAAAACGAAAAGAACAACAAACGCTGTTAACACAGATAGCGAAACAACAAACGCATTATGATGATTGGAGTTATCTAAATGAAATTGTGGGTTCTGCGACAGGTGATAAATTTAGTCGTTTTGCTCAAGGTTTAACGCTTGATAACCTTATTTATTTAGCCAACAGACGTTTAGAAAAACTACATGGTCGCTATTTTTTACAACGAAAATCACCCGCTACACTTGAGCTACAAATTGCCGATACTTGGCAGGCCGATGCTTTACGTGATACGCGAACTTTATCTGGTGGTGAAAGCTTCTTAGTGAGTTTATCACTAGCATTAGCGCTTTCTGATTTGGTGAGCAATAAAACACAAATTGAGTCACTTTTCTTAGATGAGGGCTTTGGTACGCTTGACCCCGATACGCTTGATATTGCTTTAGATGCGCTTGATAACCTTAATGCATCAGGCAAAATTATTGGCGTAATTAGTCATGTAGAAGCGATGAAAGAGCGAATTCCAGTACAAATAAAAGTAAAAAAAGCCGGTGGATTGGGGATAAGTCAGTTATCAGCAGAGTTTCGCTATGGAAATATAAAAAATGAAAGCCAGTAAGTGAAAAACTAAGTCGAATAATTTGACGTAACTGATTAAATTTTTTATCTATCAATAAAACAACGATAAGCCCTATAGTAGATGCATAGATTAGCTTACGTATTAAAACAAAAACGTTGCTAAATGTAGCTAAATTATCGTTAAACGCTTTTAGCGCTAATAATTCTCAAGGAGACAATAATGTCTAACGCATTTACTGATTTAATGAAAAAACGTAGAACAATTTATAATTTAGGTAATCAACTTCCTATTAGCGAAGACAGAGTTACCGCGATTATCAAAGAAGCAGTGAAAGAAAGCCCAACAGCGTTTAACTCTCAAACTTCACGTGTGGTGATCCTTTTTGGCGAACAACATAAAAAATTATGGGAAATCACTAAAAACACGTTGAAAAAATTAGTTCCAGCAGAAGCATTTAGCGCAACAGAAGCCAAAATTAATAGCTTTGCAGCAGGTGCTGGCTCAATTCTTTATTTTGAAGATACAGATATTGTAAAAGGCCTTCAAGAGCAATTCCCACTGTATGCTGACAACTTCCCTATTTGGTCAGAGCAAGCAAGTGGTATGGCGCAACTTTCAGTATGGACTGCATTAGCCGCTGAAAATGTAGGTGCTTCACTACAGCACTACAACCCAATTATTGATGATGAAGTACATTCAACTTGGGATATTCCAAAAACATGGAAACTAAGAGCACAAATGATTTTCGGCTCTATTGAACAAGAAGCTGGTGAGAAAAATTATATGGAAGATGAATCACGCTTTAGAGTTTACAAATAATAGCTAATAGATATCTCACTAAAACTACCCTACCAAGTTTACCCTCTTTATTTCCTGCCCACTGTTACCGTGGGCTTTTTTTTGCCTCAACAACTTACTACTAAATATAAATAGAACTTAAAAATAAAAAAGAGCAAAGTGCGTAATGAATACAAAGGTAGGGATGAGCCCTTTGTGTTCAACACTTTGCTCTCTTTAATTAGTAACGCACCTTTTATTCGTTAAAAGATGCGATTTTCACAAGGCGTATGAAAATAGATTATTTGCGTGTGATGTTATTTGCTTTTGGTTGAGCGATTGGCGATTGCTCTTCAAAATATTTCACGACTGCATCAACATCAGGCACACTGTAAACAGGATCTTTACCTTCTTTCAGTACTGAGAAGTTACTACCACCTGTTGCTAGATATTCATTTGCAACAACACGGTAAGATGCATTCATATCGACAGGTTTGCCATCAATTTTCATTGATTCAACAATTACACGGTTACCATTAGGCGCTTTTGAATCCCATGTATATTGGAAGTTACCAGAGATAGCTAATACTTGTGGACGTGAACGATCCCATTGTTGTTCTAATAAACGTTTGATTTGCTCACCCGTTAAGGTTTGAGTTAACAATACGTTAGAGAACGGCTGTACTGTATAAATAGCGTTATAAGTAACATCGCCACCTGTCATATCAGCACGAATACCACCGCTATTCATAAAGGCGATTTGTGCACCACCCATATCTTGCGGTTTTGCAGTATAAAGATGTGCATCAGCAATAACTTGGCCTAATGCTGATTCACCTGCATCATTGGTTTGCTTCGTTAAGTTGCCTTCTAATTTACCAATGTTACGATTTGCTAACGGTGTGGCAATTTTCTCATAAGCTTCTAACAGTTTGGTAATTGCAGGATCTTTTTCATATTTGCGGTTATCAACCCAGATATTTCGTGCTTCGATATCAACAACATCTTTTGTTGTTTTATCTAATTTTAGATCAATACGCGTTAACATAGCACCATTAGCTTGGGCTGATGTTACCGATTTGCCATTGATAGTACAATTATACGCTTGGTGAGTATGGCCTGTTACAACAAAGTCGATAGCAGGATCAAGCTTATCAACAACATCTAATACTTTACCTGTAATACCATTACATGCGTTGATATTAACAGGGCCACCATCACGGCGCTGTGCAGCACCTTCATGGATTAATACACCAATCGCTTGAACACCTTGTGCTTTTAATTGTGGCACTAATGCGTTGATAGTTTTCGCTTCATTATGGAAGCTTAAACCTTCAGTTCCTTTTGGTGTAACGATAGCCGCAGTACCTTCTAGTGTTAAACCAATAAAGGCAACCGGAATACCGTTAAATTCTTTGATAACGTATTCAGGGAAAAGCGTTTTTCCTGTTTCATTAACAATAACGTTAGCTGCTAAGTATTGGAACTCAGCGCCTTTGAATTCAGTAGGACCTTGGCAACCAGTAACAGGATGGCAACCGCCATTTTGTTTACGCAGTAATTCACCCATGCCTTTATCGAATTCATGGTTACCAACAGAAGTTGCTTCTAATCCAGCAATAGATAAAGCTTCAATGGTTGGCTCATCATGGAACATTGATGATAATAATGGGCTTGCACCTACCATATCACCAGCAGCAACAACGATATTATTTGGATTATCTTTTTTAAGCTCTTTGACTAACGTCGACATGTGCTCAATACCACCAGGTTTATTTGGACCTGGCGCTTTTAAAGCACCATGAAAGTCATTTAATGCAATAACACGCACATCAACAACATTCGCTTCATCATATTTTTTTGCACAACCCGCTAATAAAATGGCGCTAACAGCAAGTGCAACGAGTTTATATTTATAGTTCATTTACGTTTTATCCCTAGATCAAAATTCACGTTTTGGACAATCAATCACTTCAAAATCTTTGCTATAACAGATATAGAATTCATCACGGTTAATTTGAATTTCTTTATTTTTCAAAGATGGATTATTTTCTTTTAAGAATTTAATAAGTTCACTATTTGAAGGACGTCCTTCTGGCAATACTAATGAATCAAATAGTGCTTGTTGCTTACCAAAAAACGCATCTGGGGTATCAAACGCACAAACGCCGTGTTTTTCCCACTCACCTTGTAATAAATCAATACCAGGAGATGAACATAGGTAAGGTTTAATCGCTGAATACTCGAGTGGTGGTAAGTCGCCTTTACATAGACGAGGATGCTTGCGTATGTCTTTCCAGTCACGGCAGTCTTCCCATGATTTACCATCACAAGTTTCAGCCCACAGCCCATGAACTATCCAACCAAATTTGTTATCTGAAAAGCATTGGATCTCAAATTTATCAAACTCGCTTTTCGCTCTTGCTTTTTCATTATCATTATTTAAGCGTTTAATATTATTACTTTTATAGTCACAAAAAGCAGGAGAGTAGTTAATTGCTAATTTAAAATAGTCAGTTGATGCGGTACTGTTTTGCCCATAGCGATCATTAGCAGCAATATAATCATAAGATGCCGTTGGTGCATCTGGCAGAATACAGGAAACACCTTCAACTAATTTAGCTTGTGGTTTTAACGGCGTTGTTGTTTCAGGTGCTTGCGTCACACATCCCGCTAACACTAAAAGCAAAGCCGCAGGTAATAGCTTAGTAAAACGCATGAAATCCCCTTAAAGAGTACAGAGTGGGCTCTTTTAGTTCAAAAGTGGTGAGAAAAACCTGCTCGAAATGAGCAGGTTTATTGGCTTACTTTTTCTCAGTTAAATCAATTTTGTAAATCGCAAAACCAATGTCATCATTTTCAACAAAGGTCATTGGATATTGAGCAAAATCTTTAATGAAAGTGGCCGCTTTTTCACTTGGAGATGTTTCAAAACGAACATCTAGCGCTTTATCAGTCTTGATAGGTAGGAAAGACCAATTGTTAGCGGCTTTCGTTGCAACTTCACCTTTTTCTTTTGTTTGTTTAGCGATGTAAGAGGCTAAAATTGCGCGGTTTTCATCTGGTGATGCAAAAGCAATATTGGCTTCGCCAGTACCGGCAAATTTGCCACCGTATCCACGATAGTTATTCGTTGCAATTAAGAAGGTTGCTTTAGGATCGATAGGTTTACCTTCATAAGTCACATCTTTAATACGATTTGCATCTTTATTAACGACTTGGCAATCTACGTCATATTTTGCAGGCTGAGTTAAATCAACTTTATAATTAACGCCACTTATTGTGTCGAAATTATAAGTACGGAAGCCATCCCAGTTGATAAGATATTGAGGTTTCGTTGAGTTAGCATCAACTTGATTCCACATACCCGCTGAACATTCTAGCCATTCCACAACATCAGCACCTGTTGCTTTCACAACAACTAATGTATTTGGATAAAGGTATAAGTCTGCTGCATTACGGAATGTTAAATCACCTTTTTCTACTTCCACAAAGTCCGCTGGTGCATTTTTACGACCACCCGCTTTAAATGGCGCAGCAGCACCTAATACAGGTAAACCATCTAAGTTAGGATCACCTTGGATAAAGTGTTTGGTGTAATTAACTTGCGCATCATTAACAATTTGTACAGTAGGATCGCTTTGGACTAATGCCAAGAAGCTGTACATATTTTCAGAGGCTTTACCAATGTGTTTACCGACGAAATCACGAGTTCCCTGGTGGGCTTTTTCAATAATGTTCGCAAGCTCAGCATCACGTTCAACTAAGGCTTTTTTATTTGCTTTATCATAAATAGGGCGAGCTTCGCCTGTCGCGTCTGTCATCACCCATTTACCGCTGTCGTTGTTGATAACCATATCAACGACACCTAAGTGATCACCCCATTGACCTGGCATTACGGCAGGAATACCGTTTACAGTTCCTTTAGCTGTATCAACGCCTTTGATCCCTTCAAACTCTTTGCTTGGGAATACGCCATGAGCATGACCAAACATAATTGCATTAATACCGTCAACTTCACTTAAGTAATATACTGAGTTTTCAGCCATTGCTTTGTAGGGTTCTGACGCAAAACCAGAATGAGGAATAGCCACAATCAGATCCGCTCCCTCTTTTTTCATTTGAGGTACGAATTTTTTCGCTGTTTCTGTTATATCATTAACAACGACTTTTCCATCCAGATTGGCTTTATCCCAGATTAAGATTTGTGGTGGTACAAATCCGATATAACCAATCTTGATAGTGTGTTCTTTGCCATCACGATCTTTTACTGGTGTATCAACAATAATATAAGGAGTGAAATAGTTTTCGCCTGTTTTCGCATCCATCACGTTGGCATTGATATAAGGGAATTTCGCACCAGCTATGGCTTTTTTCAGGTAATCTAAGCCATAGTTAAATTCATGGTTACCAAAGTTACCTACGGTATAGCCCATCGTGTTCATTAACTGATGCGCAGGATGAGACTCCCCTTTTTCTAAGCCTTTAGCTGCCTGATAGTCCGCTAATGGACTGCCTTGGATCAAGTCACCGTTATCAACTAAAATCGCATTGGTTGCTTCTGCTTTTGCCGCTTTAATTAAATTTGCGGTACGCACATAACCAAACTGTTCTGTTGGTTTATCTTTAAAGTAATCAAAGTCGATTAAGTTACTGTGAACATCAGACGTCTCCATAATACGAAGATCGACTGTTGCGGCATTCACATTGAATGCGACAAACATTGCTAATGTTGATAATTTCAACACGTTCTTAACCATTACACACCCCTTATATATTGGTTAACAGGAGAGCCGTTGTGCTCCCCCTTTTCGTTACTTCTATCAAACAATTATGTTGTTAAGACTAGAAGTACAGACGCATACCAGTTTCGAAGATATATTGTTTTGTATCTTCGTATTTTGGATTTTCACTACGAGCATCGTCATATGCCATTTCAGCGAATAAACGTAAGTTATTGTATTTTGATACAGCAAAACGCTTATCTACACCCACAGTATAGGTCTCTTTTTTATAGTTGAATGTATTACCATCGCCATCACGTAAGTAATAACCGGCATACATACCACTTTCGATACGATCCCAGTGCCATTTCACACCAACACCATACAAATCTGCTTTCCAGTTACCTTTCACTGAATTCCAAGCACGAGCAGGTTGATTTGCATACAGTGCTAAGCCTGGGTTTTTACCACGAGATTGACCATAGTCTAAACCAATAGAGAATTCACGACCTGGGAAGAAGTATTCAGCACCAAATGCTAAGATGCTATTTTCAGGTGTTTTACCTGCATTTGGTCCTGTTGTATTTGCTTCACCTTGAGCTGCAGAGTAACCACCGTCAAACTCTAAACCAAAAGTTGATTTATAAAAACCAACAAGAGAGTAAGCACGAGTGATATCACCAGCAACACGGCGCCCATCATCGCCTGATTTACCTGATACAGTACCCGCTAATTTGAAGCCTTCATAACGGTTAGTTTCAACAAAAATAGTTTGTGGTAAACGTGTCATAAAGTTGTTTTTACCAACACCATTGTAGTTTACGTATTTACCATTAACACTCGTTTCACCACCAGAATAACCTACTGAACGACCTAATACATCGCTGAAGTAGAATACACCGGTATTGCCATAGCCGTAGCTTGATTTTTTAACCCAGTCGATTGGAATATAAGTACGACCAAATTGGATTTGACCATAGTCACGATGGGAGAAACCGACATAACCAACACGGTTGTACATTTCAAAGTTTGATTTAGGGTTTTCACTGTTTGTTTTTTGAGTATCAGAACCCCACTCTAATTTACCAAATACTTTGATATCGTTAGTCAGTTCATGTGAACCAAAGAAACCAATACGGCTGCCATCATCCGTCATTTTCATTTCATGATTTTGGCTAGTCACTTGCGTTTTTAAACGAAACTGACCATTAACGTCGAAACGCGTCCCTTTATCGTTATACACATTTACCGCATTTGCTGATCCTGAAAGGATCAATAAACCAACCAGAGCTGCTAAAGGCTTCAAGCTTTTCATGATTAAAATACCCATCTATTTTCTATAGTTTTATAATTTTCTTTAAGGTCAAAAATAATACCGCCGTATATAATTAACCTGATATTCAGACAAAGGATCTCTGCCACGAATTTCGAAAAAGAAAATCGCTCTCACAATTGATAATTTTTATAGCTACTAATTATAACTCTCTAAATCTTCTTAAAGGTTTCATTTCCTTGACACAGACGTATTCACCAATAAGACACAAAAATAGTGGCCTCATGTTATTTAAAATAAGGGCAGTGTTTTTATTTCTTAATGAAAATGAAATAGCCGATTGAGTTTTCGCTGGCATGTTACTCAAAATAAAGCCCTGCTTTCGTGATGTAGCCCACAATTACATCATTGTGTATTTTCAAGATTACATGCCTAGGTGATAGGCATCACAATTAATATTAAAGATACGTATTTTTTGAACTAAATCAACTTTTTAAAAATCACATTTTAATATTTTTCTTTTATATTTCATCTTGTTACCACACCTCTTTTTTTGCTAATAAAAAATTTTGCTACGTCATTTAATATATTTAAAAGGACGTATTAATTTTAACCACAAAATAAATAACACTAAAGATTAAAATATTATTATTCTAAATTAATAAATTTTTATCTTTATATTTATTTCTTATTTAAATAAAAACAAACTGGAGTTAAATACAATTTAACGGGTGATAACGAATAACATTTCATAGTAAATAGAGTTTTCAACTAAAAATATTGAAGAGGAAAGCACAACAATAGCATCACATTATTATATCTAATCAATAGAAATCACATATAAATAAATGTAAATACTCATTACAAACTTTAAACTATCACTATTGTTAATATACAAAGCTTATTTGTGCCTTTTTAACTATTTCACTAAAATAAATGTCTATAATTGTGATCTAAATCACCATAAATAATGTGAAAAATCACCCCTTATATTTTCCTTATTTTGTGATAAATATCACAATGAAGCGTCAAGAATATTTTTGTTTTGTCAATTTATGCAGAGTTAAACCTAAAAGTGTTTATAGAATAGAAGCTAAAAAGAAGATACAAATAAAATATTGAGATATTTATCACATAATAATCTGATCTAAAAACTTCTTTATTTCATCTTTTTTATTCTTTATCCACTCCATTTAAATAAGAATAACTCTCATTTTCACCAAGTAATTTTACTAATTATTCGTTTCAGCTTTTATTCCTATTTTTATTCATTCTCTCACTAATACTTTCTTTTCTGGGATATTACCTTTTAGAGCACTCAAACATTCAGTATCATATTGGGGTTAATTATGATTAAGAGGAATGTCGAATGCTGTGGTTTAAAAATATTTTGGTCTATCGCTTAAATAAAGAGATAGCACTATCAATGGATGAGTTAGAACAACAGTTAGCATCGCTGGCATTCACTCCTTGTAGTAGCCAAGACATGACAAAGACAGGTTGGATCTCACCAATGGGAGAGCGTGGAGAAGCCTTGATTCATGTTGCTGGCAAGCAAGTCATGTTATGTGCTCGCAAAGAGGACAAAATTCTTCCTGCTACTGTTATCAAACAAGCACTACAAGAAAAAATTGACAAACTTGAAAGCGAACAAGGCCGAAAACTGAAAAAAACCGAAAAAGCCACATTAAAAGATGAAGTGGTTCATACTTTGCTTCCTCGTGCATTCAGCAAATTCACACAAACTTTTTTATGGTTAGACTTAGATAAACAACTCGTTATCGTCGATTCTGCTAGCGCAAAACGTGCTGAAGATAATCTAGCATTACTTCGTAAAACGTTAGGCTCGTTACCTGTTGTTCCTCTTAATTTTAATGAATCTGTTGAATTAAAAATGACACAATGGGTGCGCTCTGATGATTTACCGAGTGGTTTTTCATTAATGGATGAAGCTGAACTAAAAGCCCCACTTGAAGAAGGTGGCGTTATTCGTTGTAAGAAACAAGAACTGGTATCAGATGAAATATCAACCCATATTGAAGCAGGTAAGTTTGTGACTAAACTTGCGATAGATTGGGAAGAGCGCCTTCAGTTTATGTTATGTGATGATGGCTCTATCAAGCGTATTAAATTTAGTGATACGTTGCGTGAACAAAATGATGATATTGATAAAGCTGATTTCGCTCAGCGTTTTGATGCTGACTTTGTATTAATGACAGGTGAACTTAGTGCCCTTATTGAACGAGTCACAGAAGTCCTCGGTGGCGAAGTAGCATAATATAAAAAAACAGCAATTCAGTATGATATTGAATTGCTGTTTTTCATCTAATCACGCTTATTATGATTTGCGTTATTTTTGAATTAAATAACGTATAGTTGGACCATCTTGCTGGATATCAAGAACGGTATAACCATAATTTTTGGCATCAAGTGGAATATTATTAATCGATTGAGGGCAATCGCTCACTACTTCTAAAATCTCACCTTTTTTTAATGATGGCATCGCTTCAAGTGTGGCAACAGCAGGATAAGGACAAGGTTCACCAACCATATCGAGACGATAATTAGGCACTATTGTTTTTTTTTCGCTCATACTATTTCCTTACTATTTTGTACTGATACGATGTTCGTTTGCGCTATTTTTTTGCGGAAAAAATGCTTTTCCCACCAAAGTAATAGGATAAATGACAGCCCTAACAAGACATAAGTCACCGCCAACCCACCAACGGGTCCAAAAGTATCAAGGAGATTGATTTTATCGTAATCTGTTGCCAATACTGCGGAGAAATCATCCCAATAATAAGCTAAAATGGTAGAACCAATCACGTTACCAAGTCCTACCCACCAAAAATGGATTTGACCTTCAACAGCACGATACATCCAACCTGTTTCACAACCACCAGCAAGCACGATACCAAAACCAAAAAGTAATCCACCAATCACCGCATTAGGACCTGCCCACATAATTTTAGGTGCTTCGCCTAATTGTACATAACTAAAAATACCAATCGCACTCACCGCCATACCGACAATGATAGCTTTTGCCATATTAGTTCTCCCTGTTATCCATAAATCACGGAAAGCAGAAGTGAAGCAGATTTGAGCGCGTTCAATTAGAATACCAAAACCTATACCACCTAACATGGCAAAACCCAGTTTTGGTGAATCAAAAAGAATAATGCAAGACCACGCAATCATGGCAAAAAAGATAACCATACCCAATTTAAAACGACGTTTTGCACGCTGTTTATCTTGTGTTAGCGGCGAAGCTTGATTTACTTTTTGTAATTTAACAGGAATACGGAAAAACGGCATTAACGAGAGTTTAGCGCCGAAATAGGAACCAATTGCAGTCGCAACAGCAAAAAACCAAGCATGCAATGAGAATTGAGGGATACCAGTAAAAAAGGCAGCAAGGTTACACCCCATTGCTAAACGAGCACCAAAGCCCGCTATAATCCCACCTAATACGGCTTGTAAAATACGCACTTTATGTTGAGGACGGCGAAGTTTTACGTTATTAGCCCAAAGAGCCGCCATAATACAACCACCGAACATACCGATAATCATCACACCATCAATACGGGTTAATGGTGTGCCTTCAAGACCGATAATTTTAAAATAGCCCCACTCTTCAGGATGAGCACCCAAGAGTTGCATAATATGGCCACCCCAGCGAGTAAATTCCCCTGTAACAGCCCAAAAAGTACCGGTTAATCCGAAGTAATACGTTGATAAAACACCTGCTGCAATCACGGCTGGAAGAGGCTTCCAAAAACGAATGAGGTATTGAGATTTAAATTCTGACCAAGACATGTTTTTTCCTAAAACTTACTGCTACGAAAGACACTCTTCACGTAGTTTGATAGGGCGAACATGTTACTCCGAAAAATTTTTTATCAAAGAGTCAAAAACGGGAAATTAGCAGAAGTTTGCTTTATAACAAACTTCTGTAACAGGAAAGTAATAATCTATTATTAAGTAGAGACTAACAAATACGAGGTAACGGTTCGTTATAGGGTAAATCTAATAAACGGCTAGTACCAAAAATACCCGTTAATCGTATCGATTTTTCAGGTGTGACTTCACCAATTGTTGTCGCATTCTCACCTAATACGTGTTGATTTAATGTCTCAAGCACTTGCTTTTCAGCATCTGGTGATACCACTAAAACAATTTTTCCTTCATTTGCAAAATTAAGTGCTTCAAGCCCTAATAATTCACAAATACCTCTGACTGATTGTTTCATTGGTAAGGCACTTTCATAAATATTCATGCCATGACCACATGCATTGGCAAACTCATGCAAAATCGCCGTAACACCACCACGAGTCGCATCACGTAATGCACGAATACCGCTAATATTACGCAATGGTGCGATCATTGGCTCTAAAACAGCACAGTCACTTTGTAAATCTGCTTCTAATCCTAAATTTTCACGTAAATTAAGAATTGTTGCACCATGATCGCCAATAGTGCCACTTACAATGAGCTTGTCACCGATATTAATATGGCTTGCCGCCCATTCAATAGCGTGTGGAATAACACCAATACCCGCGGTATTAATAAATATTTTATCAGCGGCACCTCGTGGTACAACTTTAGTATCACCAGTAACAATCTGTATTCCTGCTTGTTTTGCTGTTTTTGCCATCGCTATAACTAACGTTTCTAGTACCTCAAAAGGTAAACCTTCTTCAAGAATAAAACCACACGAGAGATAACGAGGAATTGCGCCACCCACAGAAAGATCGTTTGCTGTACCACAAACTGATAACTTACCAATATTTCCTCCTGGAAATATAATGGGATCAATAACATAACTGTCGGTACTAAAGGCTAAACGATCGCCTAATGCCGTTAATTCGTTTAATGAGATACGCGCTTGATCTTCTTTTTCATTTAATAAAGGATTATCAAATTCACGTAAAAAAAGCCCTTCAATCAATTGTTGCATACCCTGCCCGCCATTTCCTTGGGCTAAGGTGATTTCATCAGATTGTTTCATACATTTCCTTCACGGCGATATTGATAATAAGCCGCACAAGCACCTTCAGAAGAAACCATCAATGCACCTAATGCGGTTTCTGGTGTGCATGCTTTACCAAATAGTGGGCATTCTGATGGTTTACAGCGTCCTGTTAAGACATCGCCACATCGAGAAGCGGGATTGTCAGAGACTTTTTGTGGCGCTGGATTAAAACGAATTTCTGCATCAAACTCTGCATAATTCGGTGTTAGTTGAATACCTGACATAGGAATTTCACCTAAGCCACGCCATTCACTTGTATCTTTTAGCATAAAGACGTCTTTTAATGCTTTTTGAGCAAGTTTATTACCTTCATGAGGCACAATACGGCTATATTGATTTTCAATCGTTAACACATAATCTGTATTTTCTGCTTTCGCTTTGAGCTGTTTGATTACCATTAATATGGCTTGTAATAAATCTAATGGCTCAAATCCTGTGACCACAAAAGGTTTTTCAAATTCATCACACAACGGTTGGTAAGGTGTACACCCAATGACCATACTGACATGGCCAGGCGCAATAAAACCATCAATGCGCACATCTTCTTGCTCTAATAAACAGCGTAATGTCGGTACAATCGTAATATGCTGACAAAACAGTGAAAAATTTGATAACTTTCGTAATTTAGCTTGCTGTAAGGTCATTGCCGTACTTGGCATTGTCGTTTCAAACCCTAACCCAAAGAAAACGACTTGTTTATCTGGATTATCTTGTGCAATTTTTAGTGAATCGAGAGGTGAATAAACAATACGGATATCAGAGCCTCGACGACGAGCATCAAGCATTGAACCATTACGCCCTGGCACTCGCATTGCATCACCAAACGTGCAAAAAATCACACCAGGGCGAGCAGCAATCTCTAAACATGCATCAATTCGCCCCATAGGCAACACACAAACAGGACAACCTGGCCCATGAACAAACTCAATTTCTTTTGGTAATAAACAGTCTAAACCAAATTTAAAGATGGCATGAGTATGACCACCACACACTTCCATAATTTGTAAAGGTCGCGTAATGGGATAAGGCCATTGCGCAAGTGTTTCACGAATTTGTACTAGCAAGGCTTTGGCAAGTTCAGGATCGCGAAATTCATCAACGTATTGCATCATCAGCCTCTTCAAGAGTGACGCCATAAACATGATGGAGAGCATCTAGCGTATCTTGAGCCTCTTGCTCATCAAGAATGCTCATA
The DNA here is from genome assembly GCF_001654855.1 of Proteus myxofaciens ATCC 19692. Lineage (GTDB taxonomy): Bacteria > Pseudomonadota > Gammaproteobacteria > Enterobacterales > Enterobacteriaceae > Proteus > Proteus myxofaciens. Next base: position 7,914 of record NZ_LXEN01000108.1, on the reverse strand, counting down.
GCAAACCCAACATGAATAAGCACCCACTTATTTAATAGCACTTGTGGGTTGTCTTCACAGACCATTGAGATGTTAACAGCACGCTTAACACCGCTAACCTCAGCCCATGCTAATTGGTGGGCATCATCACCGACTTCAATTATTTTAGCGGGAACACCTAAGCACATAGATTCTTCTTAAGCCAAGCTAGCCATTCATCCATACCTTCACCAGTTGTTGCTGAAAGAGCAATAACATGAATATTAGGATTAACGCGTTTAGCTGCATCAATACAGGCATTAATATTGATATTTAAATGAGGCACTAAATCAATTTTATTGATTATCATTAAATCAGCAGCAGCAAAGATATGTGGGTATTTTAAGGGTTTATCTTCACCTTCAGTAACCGAAAGGATAGCCACTTTATGGTTTTCACCCAGATCGAAGCTCGCAGGACAAACTAAATTCCCTACATTTTCAATAAAAAGGATACTGTTATTTTGTAATCCCAATTGATGAGTCGCATCATGAACCATTTGAGCATCAAGATGACAGCCTTTTCCTGTATTGACTTGAATAGCAGGAACACCTGTTTCACGAATACGATCAGCATCATTAGTGGTTTGTTGGTCACCTTCAATCACAGCACAAGGTATTTCGGCTGATAGTTTTTTCAATGTTTGTGTTAATAGCGTTGTTTTACCAGAGCCTGGGCTTGAGACTAAATTAAGTGCTAATACATGCTGCTGTTCGAAATGCTCACGGTTATGCACCGCTATTTTGTTGTTTTTATCCAGCACATCCATTTCTATTTTTAACATGCGCTTTTGGCTAATGCCTGGTGCATGAGTACCTGCTTCACCTTGTCCATAGTGCATATTTTGATTTTCTATGACAGGTGAAAACGCATCTTCATGCTCATGAGCGTGGTTGTGTAAATGTTCATGGCTATGGTCATGAGGATGTGAATGTGCGTGTTCATCATGAGCATGATGATGTTGATGAATAATTTTTTCGCTATCTAAGCCATTATCTTGATGAAAATGTAAATGCACATCTCCCGTATTATGATAATAGTGATGATGAACGATAATAGGCTGACCATGAGTTTCATACTGATGTTCATGTTCAGACTTATCGATATATTTATTGGTTACCTTGGTAGGCACAGCCTCATGATGGTGATGCGAATGCCCATGATGGTGTGAGTGGTCATCATGAGAATGAGGTTCAACACCTTCAATGCTGATATTCCCTTCACCACAACCGCAAGTACTACACATATTCTGACTCCTGACTTTTCAATAGAAGAAATTGATTCGGTGTCGTGTAAAATTTCTACACTATGATCTTAACTGACCACGAAATAGAGAACGCCGACTTAAATCAATTTCTGCTGTAGATTGTGTATGAACAGGGAAAGAAAGTGCCATTTTTGCACTATTTTCTGCTAATTGGATAGCATGTTCAGCATCAAGATGGGGATTAAGAGGTGACATTAAAGAACAAGCGAGGTATTGCATCCCATCGGCTAATTCACCAACAACAAATTTAACTTCACCACAAGGCAACGCTAAGGCAAGGCGTTCACCAATTTTACGATAAGGCCATTCTTGATTAGGCCCTGGTAGGATAATAAGCTCCAGCATCCAAGGTGTTAAAATTGCGCCTATCCACTGCTTATCAAATAAAGTATTTATAACTGCTTTGATAGGAATGTGTTGTCGATAAAACGGAAGGTTTTGCATCTCTTTATTTGCAATATGACGAAAATTAGCCTCTAATTGCGCGATAGGTGCTTCATCATATCCGGTTATATTCCAGATTAACTTGCTCATAATGTCCCCTCTTTTGGAATAACAGATAGACCATATTCACGCAAAAGAGAAACAACCTGCGCTAAGGCGCGTTCTTTTGCGTGCTGACCTATTGCAGATAGTGACATGCTAGGGACTAAAGATGCCGGCTCAATCCCCACTAAAATCAGCTTACGTGGAAATTCATCCGTCATTTTAAGCGCCATTAATACATCAGATAATCCTAATTGATGAGGCGATATTTTTTGCGTAAATAATGCAGGCACATCATCATCATGCAAAACAAATAAACTACCGGGTTCATGGTTGCTTTTCACTGCATCAACAACTATCAGTAAATCTCTTGATGCAATATCTTGCAAAATTTCCATGCCAGATGTGCCACCATCAATAACATCAACGTTCTCAGGTAAAGAGAAGCGCTCTTCAAGCGCTTCTACAATACGAACACCAATGCCTTCATCGCTTAGTAATAAATTACCAATACCTAAGACAAGAGTACGCATTACAATACCTTCACTTTGCTCAGTTCTTTCCCTGTTAAATCCACCATATGCACAGCACATGCCATACATGGATCAAAAGAGTGAATCGTTCTGACCACTTCTAATGGTTTTTGTGGATCAGCAACAGGTGTACCAACTAAAGATAACTCATAAGGCCCAGGTTCATCATTAAAGTTACGGGGTCCAGCATTCCATGTTGATGGCACAACGGCTTGATAATTGGTGATTTTGCCATTTTTAAAAACAATCCAGTGAGAGAGCATACCGCGAGATGCTTCTTCAAACCCAACACCGCGGTACTCTTTTCCTGCTTCAAACTCAGGTTTAATAAAGGCCTGTGTATCACCACGGCCAATATTATCGACCAACGATTGCCATAAAGAAGCCAGTGACTCTTGTAATACGCAAGCATGAACAGTACGTCCAATAATGCGTCCCCAAGTTGATTCTAATTGCGCTGTAACTAAGGTTTCACCGGTAAGTTGCGTATAAATTTGATTAATATCGTTGTAATGTTGAACCGTGCCTGCATGCTTACCTGCTAAGCCACAGACTAACCACGCTAATGTGCCCACTTCAACAGGTTTACCATAGAAGGTTGGCGATTTTACCCATGAATATTTATTATTTTCATCCCAACCTGTATATTTTGGTCGAGTGAGCCCTTCCCAAGGTTTTAGTGGCTTATCATCTTCATACCACGCATGCTTACCGCTTTCTTCAATACCTTCTTTTAGTTGTTCATCTTTCCAGTTAGTAATTGGTCGGTAGGTCGAGAAATCAATCCCTTCCATATAACCACCAGAAAGTAAAAACTCAGTGTTATTACCATTAATCGGTAATTCAGGAACAGAAAGATAATAATTAGCGCCTTTTCCTATTTTTAGCCATTCAGGATAATAGGCCGCAAAAATCGCTGTATCGACTTTATAAACTTGGTTGACGAAATCGCCTAGTTTGTCGATAAAGCTTTTCACATACATTAAACGTTCAAGGTTAAGCACACTAGGTGAATCAAGATTAATCGGGTTAGCCACACCACCCACAGCTAAGTTTTGAATATGTGGCGTTTTACCCCCAAGAATAGCAACAATACGATTTGCATCACGTTGACATTCAAGTGCTTGTAAATAGTGCGCTACCGCAATTAAATTTACTTCTGGCGGTAATTTCATGGCTGAGTGTCCCCAGTAGCCATTGGCAAAAATGCCCAATTGCCCACTATCGACTAATCCTTGAATTTTCTTTTGCACTTTCCTGAATTCTTCAGGTGAATTCAAATGCCAATTTGAAGTGCCTTTTAATATTGCTGAGGCTTTTTCAGGATCAGCCTGTAATGCAGAGGTAATATCAACCCAATCCATTGCTGAAAGTTGATAAAAATGCACGATATGATCATGAATAATATGTGAAGCAAGAATTAAATTACGGATATATTGCGCATTAACAGGAATATCCATACCTAATGCATCTTCAACAGCACGAACTGAGGCAATAGCATGAACCGTAGTACATACACCACAGATACGTTGCACAATGATCCACGCATCACGAGGATCATTGCCTTTTAAGATCTCTTCCATACCACGCCACATGGTGCCAGATGACCACGCTTTAACAACTTTTCCATTATCGATTTCACAATCGACACGTAAGTGCCCTTCAATACGAGTGATAGGATCAATAGTAATGCGTTGGCTCATGATTTAACCTCAGCCTTTTTTAATTGTATATTTGAGTCTGTTTGTGCTGGCAATACCGGCAATAAACGGATGATAAGAATGTAAGCTGTCACTTCAAATGCGACAAAACCGATAGAGATAAGCAGTTCACTTGCTGTTGGAAAATAGTGATATCCGTTACCAGGGTTGTAAGCCACTAAAGAATAATTCATACGCCACATGGCAGCGCCAATCAGCATAAATAGAGCTGAGATAAACAACATTCTTGGGTGACGACGATTATCATTGATATGTAAGAGCACGAGAGGAATAAGTAGCAACGCACTTTCTATGATAAATAGCCATGAATACATATCCCCATTCGCAATATAGCTCAATTTATCATTCCAAATAACCTCACCCCAACGTAGTACTAAGAAGGCAATTAATAAGACTTCAATCACTTTAGTTAGCTTGGTAAAGAGTGGCGTTTCATCTTCTTTCATTGTTCGGCTTGCTTTTAACAACGAACCCTCAAAAATAACGATGGTAAATCCAAGAATAAACGCGGTGAGAAGGGAAAAAGCAGGAAGCATTTCATAAGATTGCCATAAAGGATGAACTTTCCAACCTGCGGCTATCATTAACGATCCCATTGAAGATTGATGCATTGTAGGTAATAACGCACCAACACCAATAATAAAGAACATGACTTTATTAAGACGTTTAAGAGAGACTTTCCAACCTAAACGTTCTAGTAATGCAGGCAAAAATTCTAACGCCATCACCATAATATAGATGGTCATACAGGTCGCTGTTTCAAATAAAACAGAATTAACATTGAAATATTGTGGCATAAAAAAGTGAGGCATATTCCAATAACGACCAATATCAATAGCGATAGATAATCCACCTAATGAGTAACCAAATAGACTCGCTAACAAAGCAGGACGTACTAATGGGTGAAATTCACCTTTATTAAAGACATAAACAGCCCATGCTAATGCCCAACCACCACATGCAAAGCCTGTTCCTATCAGTAAATCGAAGGCAATCCAAATTCCCCAAGGGTAACCGCCATTAAGATCAGAAACATCGCCAAGTCCTAAGACTAGTCGCTTACCAATAAGAATAAAGCCCAATATAACAAGGGGTAAAAATACTCTTACAGCAAGGGTAAATAATTTTCCACCTAGTGGACGAGGATCATGATTCGACATCGTTATCCTCCTTATTATGTTTTTGTTCTTGCTTTTTACTATTACGATTAACCAGATAAGTTATCCCGACTAATGCTGCAATAGGTAAAACCATACCTTTATAGAGTGAATGCTGAATATGTTCAGAACGCGCACCTGTTGATAATGGCGCAACATCTGGCATACCCAAATTTTCAAAAGGTACTGCTGATAACACCATCACCTGAGTGCCACCACCTTCAAATTCACCATAGATATGCTCTTGATATTTTGGAATATTGTGTAGATAAGTATCACCACCATGGAGCGTTTGACGAGGATAGTGATATTTTTCCCCTTCTTTTTTCGCTAAACGTTGTTTGGCTTCTTCAAGAAGTTCTTCACGAGTACCAAAAATAACAGCACCAGTAGGACATACCTCAACACAACCGGGTAATAAGCCTTTATCTAAACGCTCAATACCTTTTTGATTACAAAGCTCACACTTATAAAGTTTGCCAAAGGGATCGTCATAGTCATATTTAGGAATGTTATAAGGACAACCGACCATACAATAACGACAACCAGTACAAATATCTGCGTGATAATGCACAATCCCCGTTTTGGGATCTTTCGTTAAGGCAGAAACAGGACAAACCGAAACACAGTTAGGATCAACACAATGCATGCATTGTTTTTTAATAAAGGCGTAGCCATCTTTTAGGCTATCTTTATTTTTGCCATTTCCATCATGCCAAATTTGAATAATATTATTGGTATAAGGACTTAGTTTGTCGTTATTTGACCATGTAGACTCACCATTAGCATAGGTTTCTCCTCGCTTCCTAGGTTCAGGATGATTAATTTCCTGACATTTAGATACGCAAGCTTGGCAACCCACACAAAGCGTTGAGTCATAAAGCATACCCAATGAACCTGGAATAGGTGGTCGATTTTGTGCCGCTGCACGACTGATTGTTGGTGCCAGTCCTGCAAGAAGTACGCCTCCTGATGCTAACTTAAAAAAATGACGCCTATTCACGTTTATCCTCCTGTGAGGCGCTTGTCTCATTTTTATCACGACCTAATTGACGCACTGCCATCACACTAACGCCGGCTACAGCACCAACAACAGCACCGATTAAACCCGCTGCGCCATAAGAAACACCGCCTCCTTCTTTTTGATTAACATCAGGAACTTGTGCTTTTGGCGTAGGCTGATAAACATTAGCAAGTTGAAATATACCTTTTGTAAAACCAACACCTTCCTCATTACAGCCATAACAAGGATGTCCAATACCAACAGGCCAAATACCACCACCAATATCGCAAAACTCTAATGTTGGGCAATTGCCATAGGTTTCAGGACCTTTACAGCCTAAATGATATAAACACCAACCTTGTCGATGTCCTTCATCACCAAATTCTTTAGCAAAACGGCCTGCATCAAAGTGTGGGCGACGTTCACAATTTTCATGGATCAATCGCTCATAAGCAAAAAGAGGACGATTTTTGCTATCTAATTTAGGTAATGAATTGAAAGTAATTATATGAGCGACAGTGGCAAGAAAATTATGTGGATTAGGAGGACATCCTGGAATATTAATGACTGTTTTACCAGGTAAAATGGCTTCCAGTGATTTTGCTCCTGTTGGATTACCACCTGTTGCAGGTACGCCTCCCCATGCAGCACATGATCCGATAGCAATAATCGCGGCAGCGCCTTCAGCGGCTTCTTTTATATGCTCAAGAATCGGTTTACCTGCCACCATGCAGTAAATACCGCCGTCTTTATCCGGAATCGAACCATCAACAACGAGAACGTACTTACCTTTATATTTCTCCATTGCATTGTGCTTATTTTCTTCAGCTTGATAACCAAATGCTGAAGAAAGCACTTCATGATATTCAAGTGCGATAACATCAAGAACGAGATTTTCAAGCGTTGGATGAGTGGCTCGTAATAAAGATTCAGTGCACCCCGTACATTCTTGAGCGCCTATCCAAATGACGGGAGGTCTTTCTGGTGATGCCATTGCTTGTGACATTTGTGCGGCTGCTTTGCCGCTTAATCCCATGGTAGCTGATAACGCCGCACACAATTTCATAAAATCGCGTCGGTTAATACCATGCTGGGAAAAAACATTATTCCCCAAGGCCATATATCTCTCCTGATATGATGATTTTTAATTGGAATAATTTTTAAACCTCGCCTTTTTAACACTCCGTCATAATAATGACTTGATCATTATCAAGCGATAATTCATTAAAATATAAATTCATATTAATTGAGAGAAAAAACGTTTCAGCTTTATTTGTTTAATTTATATAAAATGAAAATAATTAAATAAAAAGTATATAATTAATTATTTTAAAATCTGAAAAAATTAATAAAAATAAAAATGATAATAATTATCACTACATATAAAAACAATGAAAAAAACAATGGAAAAATAAAAATAAATCATTAAAAATCAATAAAATATAAGAAACAAAAAATCCAGTTAGGTTTAGATGATATATTTAAAAACACCCTTTATAATATCTAAAATTATTCATGTGAAATTTAATAAAATAAATAAAAATTTATCTATAATAATATCCATTTCTATTTTCATCTTGTCTACTTCTACATTACATTAATGAAACCAGATAAAGCTTATATTATAAATACATCAAATAACAATATTAATATAATTAACTTTTTCATAACTACTCTCAAATTTTCTATTATTTTTCTTATTCAAAAGAATAGAAAATAGTGCTCTTTT
>NZ_LXEN01000107.1 GCF_001654855.1 Proteus myxofaciens ATCC 19692 | reverse complement strand
CAAAATGAAATGAAAATCATATAAAAATAAATAAAAAAACCATAACACCGAAATGTTATGGCTTTTTCATTTATTTAAATTATAAAATGCTGTGTGTAGTTCTCTGCCTTTCATGTCTTACTTTACTCATCATTTATCAAATGATAAACAATGGTTTTAATAAGCCAATAAATTGACTTACATAAATTTGAACGACTGAAAACAATGGTCTATCTGGTGTAACAAAAAATAAGTATCCAAATACGGATAACTAAGAATAATAAACAAATTAGGCGTCTTACATGTTACAAGATATTTCATTTTGTAACGTTGGAGCATTATAACTAATCAAAATTTTTGCGCAAGTTTTTTTACACTTAAATCAAATTAAAATAAATCATTACTAATCATAAGGTTATATGGTGATTTAATTTAATGTGAAAATATAATGCAAAACAAAAATAAACAGTTAAACACAATTAATATCCGTACATTATAAATAATAATATATACTTAGAGTTAATTGATTCAGCCTTCAAATGCTCAATAAATTTAATCAATCAATTTAAAGAAGAATTATTTTAACTGCTATTAAGAGTATTTGTACAAAAAACAAAAAATTATTCTAAATCAATTTTCTCATTTAAAATTATCTATAAAAAAGAAATAAATAATAAATTAATAAAAAGCACTTTATTAAAAGTCAATTA
>NZ_LXEN01000106.1 GCF_001654855.1 Proteus myxofaciens ATCC 19692 | reverse complement strand
AATTATCTATAAAAAAGAAATAAATAATAAATTAATAAAAAGCACTTTATTAAAAGTCATAAAAAGACAAATAAAGTGCTTTAATTGGGAAACTGTTTTTTATTCAGCCAATGCTATAAATATAACTAACCGTCTTTTGAGACCGTTTCCATGCCGACCAACCCTACTTTAAGGTAACCCGCTTTCCTTAGCGAATCCATCGCTGACATCAACGTTTCATAATCAACAGTTTTATCCGCTTGAAAGAAGATAGTGGTTTCTTTATTTGATTGTGTCACTGAATCTAACACACTAGCCATTGTTTCGTGTGTTACCATCTCTTCGCCAATAAAGATTTGTTTATCCGATTTAATCGTCAAATAAACCGGTTTTTCAGGGCGAGGTTGTGGTTTCGCACTAGATGCAGGTAAGTTTACTTTAATATCAACGGTAGCAAGAGGTGCTGCCACCATAAAGATAATGAGTAACACCAACATGACATCAATAAATGGCGTCACATTGATATCATGTAACTCAGTGTCTTCACCTGAATCATCACCAAGACGCATTGCCATAATTGATTACCTTTATTTACTGTTTTCAATATCTAAGTCACGGCTGACTAATGTCACAACACCTGCTGCGATATCGCTCACTTCACCACGATATCCAGAAATCATACGCGCAAAGATATTATAAATAATAACCGCAGGAATAGCGGCAATCAGACCGATTGCAGTAGCTAATAATGCTTCGGCAATCCCTGGTGCAACAACAGCTAAGTTAGTTGTTTGAGAATGAGCGATACCAATGAAGCTGTTCATTATCCCCCAAACTGTACCGAAAAGACCAATAAATGGAGAGATAGCACCAATTGTTGCCAAATAACCATTACCGCGCCCTAAATCACGAATGATGGCAGCAACACGGCGCTCCATTCGCATTTCAACACGTTCTTTAATACCTTCAGCAATTTTACTGTCTTTTGAGTATTCACGCTCTAATTCAGCATCAGCAAAAAAATCTGCTGTAGCACTTTTCTTGCCGAATGTTTCGCTAAGCGCCAAACCTTCATTTAGGGTTTTAACCTCCGCTAATTGCGATGTTTCTTTTCTTAAACGACCACGTAAGCCTAATAAGAAGATCCCTTTGGCAAAAAATAGTGCCCAAGTAACGATAGAAGCCAAAGTTAAGCCAATCATAACGCTTTTAACAACAATGTCTGCGTTATAGAACATTTCCATTACCGACAGATTTTGAGCAAAACCACCACCTGTGATGATTTCTGTGCTTGTTTCTTCAACCACGGTTTCTGACGTTGATGGAGCACCAATTATATTTTCAGAAGATGTATTTGCCCCCTCAGTTGCAGTACCTTGGGAACCGTCTACTTTATTTTCAGTTCCTGTTGTTGATGGTTCTGCGGGTTTTGCTACGCCATTATCTGGTGTAGTGGTATTTTGTGTAGAAGCTGTTGAAGAAACGGCAGCAGTAGTAGGCTGTTCAGTTTGTGAGACAGGAGCGTTATCCGCAAAAGCAGTACCTGTCAGACCGATTGCCAATAGAATAGAAGCTGTCAAATTACGCATCAGTTGGCCTTTTACTCTCTTTTTTATTTAATTATCTATTCAGTAATGAATATCATTATGTCATTACTTACCCAAAATCGTTCACTTATCATGATCCTGTTTGCCATCAGGAAAGAGAAAACGCTCAAATGATATCAAACATGAAGCATTTTGATAGTAATTATCATTACTATTTGGCTATTTTTTTTAAATTTACCCATTTTTAGGACAAATTATTGTCATTTTTTGTAATGTGAAATTTTATCAACTACCCTCATTCTCTTTTGTACTTACTTAAAAAATGCATTAACTTGAGATAAACACGCTATCAAATCACAAGAAGGTATTAAGGATGACGCAAAAAAAACAAGAAACCTCACTCCTCCTTTTAGGTCGTGCTAAAAAATATTCACAAGGAGCTGTAAATCCTATTATACAACGCACATCTTCCGTTATTTTTGACTCAGTTAAACAAAAACGAGAAGCCAGCAGCAAACGAGCTGAAGGTGAGTTATTTTATGGAAGAAGAGGCACTGTTACCCATTTTGCATTACAAGAAGCACTCACCGAGTTAGAACAAGGAGCTGGATGTGTACTATTTCCATCAGGAGCAGCTGCGATAACCCAATCTATTATGGCATTTGTTAAACAGGGTGATCATATCCTTGTTACCGGCTCTGCGTACGATCCCACACAGAATTTCTGTGATCAAATATTGCGAAAATTTGCCATTACAACAACCTATTTTGATCCTTTAATTGGCAAGGAAATAGCACAATTACTAAAACCCGAAACTAGCATTGTTTTTCTTGAGTCACCGGGTTCTGTGACGATGGAAGTACAAGACTTGCGCAGTATTGTGAGTGCAATACGAGAATATAACTCCGAAATCATTATCATGATTGATAATACGTGGTCTGCGGGATTATTACTCAAACCACTGACTCTTGATATTGATATTTCAATTCAGTCAGCCACAAAATATATTATTGGTCATTCTGATGGCATGTTAGGATTTGCAGTAGCAAATCAGCGTTGCTGGGATATATTACGTGAAAATGCCTATTTACTAGGACAATGCACTGATCCTGATACCGCTTATATGACAGCAAGAGGTTTAAGAACACTTCCTGTTAGAATGAAGCAACATGAGCAAAGTGCACTTGAGGTTGCTCGTTGGTTAAAACAACACCCGTTAGTTGATAATGTTTATCACCCTGCACTGCCTTCTTGTCCTGGTCATGAATACTTTCAGCGCGATTTTACAGGAAGCAATGGACTATTTTCATTTAGTTTAAAGAAAATCTTAACAACAGAAGAATTTGCATCCTTCCTTGATAATTTTTCACTATTTAAAATGGCCTTTTCTTGGGGAGGATTTGAATCATTAATTTTGGGATATCAACCAAAAGATATTAAGGCGATGCGTCAATATAGCTCACAACCTGAATTAACCGGTACACTATTTCGTCTCCATGTTGGATTAGAAAATGTTGACGATCTTATTGACGATCTCAACCAAGGTTTTTTACGTATATCTTCTTAAACAATCATTTTTTTAAAAAAAATAAGCTATCCCTGTGGCTTCACAGGGATTAAATCAAACGATCATTTCTATTTTGCGTTAGAATAACACTCTAGAATTTTTTTTAAGACGAGTTCGCTAATGGGTACATTAAAAGAGATTATTCACGCACTCCTACAACATGATTATATGGTGCTTGCTAATCCAAATGTGTTATGGGTTATTTACATTGTTCTTTTCGTTATTATTATGTTGGAAAATGGGGTAATACCCGCCGCATTTTTACCTGGTGATACATTGCTTATTCTTTGTGGTGCATTAATTGCAAAAGATGTCTTACATTTTATTCCAACAATTATTGTATTAGGAACTGCTGCCAGTGCTGGGAGTTGGCTAGGCTTTTTACAAGGCCGCTGGTTAAGTGATACTAAAATAGTAAAACGTTGGATGAACCAATTACCAAAGCAATATCACGAACGCGCTAATGAACTCTTTCATCGCCAAGGGCTATACGCATTATTAATTGGCCGTTTTATTGGCTTTGTGCGTACTTTATTGCCAACATTGGCAGGATTATCAGACTTACAACAGCGTCGTTTTCAGCTATTTAACTGGCTAAGTGGCTTCTTATGGGTAGGTATGATTGTGTCTTTAGGCTATGTGTTAAATCAGATACCTTTTATTCAAAGACATGAAACACTGGTCATGAATATTTTAATGACATTACCTGTCATATTGCTTACTGCGGGATTAATTGGTTCCATTGTGATGTATATTCGACATCGTAAAAGTAGTTCAAATAATAAGTAATAATGTCAATCTCATCAATTAAAAAATCATAAAAAACGCCTTGTATTCAATAAGAATAAAGGCGTTTTTTACAATCTATATTTATTTAAAAATATAATAAAAGTTCAGTTGTTCATTGCCTTATCTCCTTAGTTTATTCTCTTTTAATAAAAAGTAATCCTGTATTTTTACTCGCATATTTTACCTTATAACTTAATCGCTTTTGACGCTAAGAATGTCGGCATATAACTATCAACTAAAAAGCGGGCATGGGGAGCAAAATCTTCGACAAAGTCTTGTAATAAAAAACCTGCTGCAAGTTGTCCACCAATCAAGTCCGTTAATGAATGTCCAAAAACAAGCCCTTCTCCCCTTTCCATTTTTTCTTGCAGTCTATCTGAAGGTAATGAATGTTGATCACTATAAGGCAAACGATAGGTTGGTCTTATTAATCCTTGAGAGCGTAATTTTGCATCTCTATCATCAATAAAAACAACAGGATTATAAAAACTCGCCATCAATACACCACCGATTTTTAATACACGGTAGCATTCTTGCCATACAGGATTAACATCAGCAACATATAAGTTAGAGATAGGATGAAATACTATGTCAAAACTTTCATCAGCAAAACAGCTTAAATCTGCCATATCGCCTTGTTTAATAGAAAGTGTCAGTTGATGTTTTTCTGCTAATTGGCGGTCTTTACTCAATTGCCCTTCTGATAAATCAAAAACGGTCACAATCGCACCAGCCGCGGCTAAAATAGGACCTTGCTGACCACCAGCAGAGGCTAAACAAAGTATTTTTTTACCTTTAATCTCAGCTAGCCACTCTAATTTAACAGGGCTTGGTGTTAAGTGAACTTGCCAGTTGCCTTTTTTAGCTTCACTAATTTCTTCATCACTAACTGGCTTAGACCACTGATTCTCCATGGCCGCTTGTTTATCCCAATGTTGTTGGTTTAGGCTTAAATAATGTTTTTCCATAATACTCCTAAAATTGATTTAAAAATAAAGTCCATATTGTGATTATTAGCAATAATATGATAAGTGTAGTATCCACAACCTTGTTGTTATAGCCGAAATAAAATAGTTCGTCTATGAACAAAATAAGTCATTTCTTCTTCAGATTGTCATACCAAAGAACATGAAAACTATGGTGGAATTATTATGCAAAACTTTACTTATTACTCACCCACTCGTATCCATTTTGGTGAAGGTCAAATAAAAAAACTCCGTTCTGATATCACCAAAAATGAGAAAGTTTTACTGACATATGGTGGAGGAAGTATTAAACGTAATGGTGTGCTTGACCAAGTTTATGCTGCGCTTTCTGGTTATCAAATTCATGAATTTGGCGGTATAGAGCCAAATCCTTCTTATGAAACCTTAATGAAAGCCGTCTCTTATGCGCGATATCACGGTATAACTTATCTGTTAGCTGTAGGAGGTGGCTCAGTTGTCGATGGTACAAAATTCATAGCGGCAGCGGTGCCTTATCAAGGAGAAACATGGGATATTATTACTCAACATGGCAATAATATAGAAAAGGCACTACCATTAAGTTGTGTCATGACATTACCTGCTACAGGATCAGAAACAAATAGTGTTGCCGTTATTAGTCGTAAACAAACTCAGGATAAGCAAGCTTTTGCAAGCCCACATGTATATCCTCGTAGCGCAATTTTAGATCCTACAACCACGTATTCTTTGCCACCAAGACAAACGGCAAATGGTGTAGTTGATGCATTTATTCATATATTAGAGCAATATCTAACTTATCCTGTAAATGCGCTTGTGCAAGATGAATATGCTGAAGGCCTATTGCGGATACTGATTAAAGAAGGTCCTAAAGCGCTAGCTACACCTGAAGATTATGATACTCGCGCAAATATTATGTGGGTTGCGACACAAGCACTAAGTGGCATATTGGGTGTTGGTGTACCTCAAGACTGGGCAACACATGCTTTAGGTCATGAATTAACAGCATTACATGGACTTGACCACGCACAAACACTTGCCATTGTATTACCTGCTTTGTTACATGAGAAAAAGCAGACAAAATACGATAAATTGATCCAATATGCCCAAAAAGTTTGGGGCATTAATCAAGGCTCTGATGCTTTTAAAATCGACACTGCGATTAATGAAACTAGAAATTTCTTCGAACAGATGGGACTTAGAACTCGACTGTCTGATTTCAAAATCAGTGAAGCAGATATTCCAGCCCTTGTGCAGAAATTAAAAGAGCATGGACAAACTGCTCTTGGTGAGCGCCAAGATATTACGCTCGAAATCAGTGAGCGTATCTATACAGCGGCTATCTAAGTGTCTTAATGCCATAGGAGGTATAAATGAATACACCTAAATTAATTCAATTATCTGATGGGAACACCATTCCTCAATTAGGGCTTGGTGTATGGAAAGCAGACAATAGTCAGGTGATTAGCGCTATTCACCATGCATTAGATGTCGGCTATCGCCTTATCGATACTGCGGCGATTTATCATAATGAAGAAGGTGTAGGTAATGCACTAAAACAAACATCTGTACCTCGTGATGATTTGTTTATTACCACTAAATTATGGAATGAGGACCAAAGTCACGCTCGTGGTGCACTGTTAGAAAGTTTGCAACGTTTACAGCTTGATTATGTTGATCTCTATTTAATGCACTGGCCTGTTCCTTCTCGTGATCTTTATGTTGATGCCTGGAAACAGATGATCATGTTACAAAAGGAAGGATTGGTAAAAAGTATTGGTGTGTGTAATTTCCAACCTAATCATCTTGAGCGCATCATTACAGAAACAGGTATTGCACCTGTTGTTAACCAAATTGAAATTCATCCATTGATGCAGCAAGCCTCTTTACGCGCTTGGAATACCACACATAATATTGTGACAGAATCATGGAGCCCTCTTGCACAAGGTGGAGAAGGCGTATTTACACAACCAATTATTCAAAAATTAGCTGAGAAATACCAAAAAACTCCTGCTCAAATTGTCTTACGTTGGCATTTAGACAGCGGTTTAGTCGTTATTCCAAAATCAGTCACACCTTCACGTATTG
>NZ_LXEN01000105.1 GCF_001654855.1 Proteus myxofaciens ATCC 19692 | reverse complement strand
ATTTTATATTTTAAATGCTATTTTTTTAGTTTAATTGATATTAATGAATTAGAGTTCCATTTTTGATATCGAAATTATATATAAAAACGAAAATCTCATTATTATTTATTGCGATGAGTTTTTTAAAATGACAATATCGAAATATGGGCTAACGTCTGAGCTATCTGGTATAGCGAAAAAAATAGCATGGGCAAATATCGTTATTCAATTTGCTTTTCCTATCACTGCTTCATTACCTGCGAATGTCTTCGCAAAACAAAATTCACAAGAAAAACAATTCATTAGTACAAATGTTTTACGTAATACATATCAAGTAAAAGGGGGAGATACTCCTGATTCTATTGCAAAAAATTTCAATATCAAACTATCTCAATTAATCGAAGAAAATCCTGATTATGTTTCTTTATCTGGTAAATTAAAAATAAAAGAAGGTATTAAACTTAATATCCCTAAAGAAAAAAAACAAATAAAGAAATGGTTAAATAATAGAGAAGTTGATATCCCTGATGCTTCAAGTGATGGTAAAGCGCTTGCACAATTAATTGCAGATAACTCTTCACTATTAAATAAAGAGGCCGATTTAAGTCAATACGCTATAAGCCGCGTAACAAGTAAAGCTAATTCAGAAATAGAACAATGGTTAAATCAATTTGGTCATGCGCGTGTATCACTCTCCACAGATAAAAAATTCACATTAGAAGGAAGTTCAGCTGATCTGCTTATACCGCTTTATGATCATGAGAAAAATTTAGTTTTTTCTCAAACCAGTTATCATCGTAAGGATTCTCGTAGCCAATTAAATCAAGGTATTGGCTATCGCCATTTTACTGATAAGTTTATGCTTGGTCTTAATGCCTTTTATGATTACGATTTAAGCCGTTATCACAGTCGCTTTGGTATTGGTGCTGAAGTATGGCGTGATTATTTTAAATTAAGCGTAAATCACTATCATCGTTTATCTAACTGGCGTACATCGGATGATGTGATGGACTATAATGAACGTCCTGCTAATGGTTGGGATATTCGTACTGAAGGCTATCTGCCTATCTATCCACAATTAGGCGCTAAACTTATTTTTGAACAGTATTACGGTAAAGAAGTCGGTCTCTTTGGCAAAGATAATCGTCAAGAAAATCCTCATGCTTATACATTTGGGATCAATTATACACCAATTCCACTGGTGACATTTAGTGCAGAGCGCAAAATGGGATTACATGATCATGCTGATAATAAGCTCGATCTCAGTCTATCTTATCGTATTGGTGAATCTATCGCTAAACAAATTGACCCTGATAACGTCAAAGCTATGCATACATTAGCAGGCAGTCGCTACGATTTTGTCGATCGTAATAACGATATTGTATTGGAATATCAAAAGAAAATACTTGTTTTTATTTCAATGAATCCTGAAATTAATGGTTATGCCAAAGAAGAAAGGGACTTAGCCGTCAATGTGCATTCTAAATACCCTCTAAAACAAATTGTTTGGTCTGATAATGGACTTATTGATAACGGCGGTAAAATTAATCACAACGGTGGGTTTAATTATTCTGTCGTACTTCCTAACCATATTGCAGGCTCTCTTTCTAAAAATACTTATACGATTAGTGCGGTTGCTATTGATGAACAAGGTAATCGCTCTGATCCCGTAGAAAGTAAAATCATCGTTGATCAAGCGGCAATTAATACCAATAACAGTTTATTTGAGCCTAAAGTAAGTCAGCTTCCTGCTGATGGGCATACGAAACAACACTTAACATTATCTGTATTTGATAATGATAAATTACCTGTTGATATCAATATCAATGAACTCAAATTAGAACAACAATCTGATACAACAAAAGGCAATAGCCAAATATCACCATTTTCTCGTATTGATAAAGGGCAATATCAACTTACGGTGACAGCAGGAAGCACACCAGAAAAGCTTACTCTTACACCTGTATTTCGTGATAACTCGTTTAATTCAGCAACATTAATATTAATTGCAGATAATATTACAGCGGAAATTGCAAAAGGAGATTTAAGCGTTATTAAAGATAACGCACCTGCTAACGGTAAAAGTGAGAATAAAATTCAGGTCATTGTTTCTGATATCAATCACAACCCATTGCCTAATTATTCAGTAACTTTTACAGCAGATAATAGCGCTAAAATTATTTCTCAAGATAAAACCGACTCACAAGGTAAAATAATTGTTCCTATCACCAATACTCTTTCTGGTATTTCACATATTGGCGTAAAAGTCAGAGATATTATTTACCCTATTGATGTGAATTTTATTGCAGATAACAATACCGCTCATATTCCACAACAATCTTTAGTGATTACTCCTGCGATTTCATTAGCAGATAATAAAACAGAAAAAACGGTTTCATTACAAGTTATCGATAAACAAAACAATCCTGTACCTGATATGCAAGTTAACTTATCCGTTGATAAACAAGCTCAATTAAAAGAGAAATTATTAACGACAGATAAAGAAGGTAAAGCATCTACCTCTTTAATCAGTAAATTTGCAGGTACCATGACAGTAAGCGCTAAAGTAAACAATTATGTCACTCAGGCCACTACTGAATTTACTGCAAATCAAGCGAATGGTCAGATTATATCAATTACGCCATCAGCACCGCCTTATATTGCCGATGGTCAAACCAAAGTCATATTTACTGCCGTGGTTAAAGATAATTTTGGTAATCCACTACCTCATGCACAAATAGGTTGGGAGACAAATCGAGATAAAAATGTCGTCAAAATCGATGAAATGACCATCACCGATATCAATGGTGTTACAACCACAACATTAACCAGCACGCAAGCAATGAATGTCATAGTCACTGCTCGCATTAATAATCAATCGCTTGAGGCCTCACCAATTAACTTTATTGCGAATAACCAAAAAGGACTTATTACTGAGCTTAATATTGATAAAACACAAATTGTTGCTAACAATACAGAACAAGCAAAACTCACTGCTGTCGTAAAAGATAAATTTGGTAATAAACTTTCTAATGTCGTTGTTCATTGGCAAGGTAGTGCTGGTACTCAATTTACACAAGTTCAATCAACAACTGATAATCAAGGCTTAGCACGCAATAGCGTATCGACTTCGCAATCGGGTATCACCACAATTACGGCGAAACTAGATAATGGAGAACAAGCACAAAATACTCTTACCGCGGTTGCTGATCCACAAAGTGGTAGTATCACATTAAGTACTTTAAATAATAAGATAACAGCAATTGCTGATAATCAAGACACAATCACCGTTATTGCAACATTGACTGATAGCCATCAAAACCTGTTAAAAAACACTCCTGTTTACTGGCAATCAAGCCTAAATACGCTTAGTAATACTATTACTCAAACCGATGATAAAGGGAAAACTCAGGTTGTTATTTCGGGTAATAAAGCCCTAGCCACAACTGTCAGTGCTTCTTTATTAAATAAACAACAAAAAAGTATTCATCTTGATTTTATTGCAGGAGCTGCTGTCAGTACAAATAGCCAATTTAGCGTAGAGCCACAATCTATTATTGCGGATGGTAAATCAGTTGCCGTTGGTAAAATAATACTACGTGATAAATTTAATAACCCAGTAAAAGGACGAAGCCAATCTGTTACTTTAAAAGGTGATAACAACACGATTAAATTTACTCAAGTTCAAGAAATCACTGAAGGTAGTTATCAAACTAATATTACAGGCACGCAAGAAGGACTCAGCCAAATTACTGCAAATATAGATACGATAACGTCAACTCAACCACTTGGATTTTTAGCAGACAAACAAACCGCTACTATTCAATCTGTCACAGTAATATCACCATACAGTGTTACAGCGAATGGTAATGACAAAGTAACGATAAAAGCACAAATTGCTGATAAACAAGGTAATACTAACATCCGAGATGTAACCGTTGGTTGGATAACGGATTTGGGTAAACTTTCTGCACCATTGAGTAAAACCAATAGTAATGGTATTGCAGAAATTACAGTATCAAGCCGTCAAGCAGGTCTCGCACATATTACAGCAATGCTGGATAGCCATACAGCCGTAGATGCAGATCATGTCATTACCTTTGTTGAAGGTAATATCTCAGCATCACTGTCTACATTAGCTATCTTCCCTAATGTGATTGTTGCTGAAACAGGTCGTGCTAATGTCACACTTACCCTTAAAGATGATGAAGGGAATCCATTAAGTGGATTCAACAATAAAATTACCTTAACGGCAACGCCGTCTTTACAAAACACTATTACGTCATTTAAAGAAGGACAAAAAGGCGTTTATCATGCACAAATCAGCGCATTAAAAACGGGTACGATGTCGCTATCAGCGCGTGTTGATAATGTCGATATTAAACAAACTACTTCATTAACAGTTATTCCAAATAGCCCAAGTGCTAAGGTGAAGAATTTCACTATAAGTGATACGCATCCTCATGCGGGTGATACCATTACTTATACAGCTTATCTAATTGATAATCATGATAATCCTGTAGGAAAAGGTGTTCCTGTTACATGGTCCACGAATGAAGGAAGTCAACTTCAGAAACCATTGACATTAACCGATGATAACGGGATTGCGACTGTTAACTTATACAGAGGTCCCGCAGGTATTGCCAAAGTCAGTGCGACTCTCATTTCAGGTACTTACGATGCTGATGATGTAAGTTTTGTTGCTGATAATGTTGATGAAAATAAATCAGAACTAACGTTACTACCTGCAAAAATTATTGCTGATGGTAAGGATAGTGCAGTTCTGAGCTTACTGATTAAAGACAAAGGTGGAAATATACTACCAAGTCAAACAGTACAAGCTATTTCTAATGAACCAACTATTGTTTTCTCACCAGCAAAACAAGTTTCTCCTGGTTTATATGAAATAAAAGTAACAGGTACTAAAGCGGGAAATGCCGAACTTGGTGTAAAAGTAAATGGAATTGAATTTAAGAAACATAAAACACTGCAATTGAATGCCGATACCAGCACATGGAAAATTCAAGCAGTAAGTGTTGATAAGAAATCAATGATTGCGGGTGACACTAAAGGTGTAATTTATCAAGCGAGTGTCGTTGATGCCAACAATAACATTCTGCCAAATGTGATAGTTTCATGGAAATTAACAGGTTTAGCTGATGACTACAATTTCAGTACTTACACTGATAAACAAGGTATTGCGAGAACTACCGTTACAAGTAAGGTCGCCGGTATTTTGAAAATGAGTGCGTATCTGGATTTAACTAATCATAAAGCAATTGATGATGTGACTGTACTTCCCGCTAATATTGATACAACAAAATCAACCTTTAGTAGTAGTAGATCATCAATTGGTGGTGATGATAAAGACAGTACAACGTTAACAGTAAAACTTGTCGATCAATACAATAATACTATCAGTAATAAAGATGTCACCCTTAAATCAACATCGGGCACACCGCACTTTGCTCAGAACCCAATAAAATCAATAGGAAATGGTGAATATCAAACCACCATGACATCTAATATTAAAACAGACATTGTATTAACAGCGGAAGCTGATGGTATTACTATTGCCAAACCTATAACTATCAAAGTCACTATACCAAAACCAAATATTGTGTTTGATAAACAGATACAACAAAAAATCTATGCTTCTGCACCTGTCCCTGCATTAAGTTACAGTGGATTACCGACTAATCTGGATGTAATGTGGTCAAGCTCAGATACTTCTATTGCCTCTATTAATGTTCATAGTGGTCAAATTTCAATGAAAAAAGCAGGTACAGTGATTATCACGCTACAAACCTCAGGTGATGAACATTATCAGCCAGCACAAAATAGTTACCCATTAGTCATTGATAAAGCAGACATTGGGTTATCGACACCAATAACACAATTTAGCGCTACTTGGAAAGATAATGTTCAACGAGAAATTTCACTTCTATTGAGCAATGTAGACAGTGTGGCTAATCCTCCATCCATACAATTTATCAATTATGATAAAAATATCATAGACATTGATAATAAAGGGAAAATTACGCCAATTAAACCAGGACATACAGCTATCACAGCCATTTCACAGGCGACAGAACAATTTAAATCATCCAGTATTACTATTGATTACAAGCAAGAGAAAGGTGTTTTAGATTATCAATTTAATGATCCTGATATCACTCTATTTACTCAACCGAATGCGAGTGTTGATATTCCTGCTCAACAAACTAAAAAACCCGTTCCTGTTGAAGCAAATGCAAAATGGAGTAGTGATAACACGAATATTGTTCAAATTACCCCAGAAGGGAGAATTACCAAGCTGAATGTTGATAATGGCGCAATTCAAAGTACCGCAATACTCACACTTTCAGTTGTAGGTAACGATTTTTATCAAGATTACAGCCAGAATTATAAAGTCATAGTCAAGCCCATCCCTGATATCACTATTTCGAAAGTCAATTTTAGGGAAATGCAACAGGTTAATTCGTCAATGGATGTTAATCAACTAGAGTGGCATCCTCTTTATAATGATGACAATAAAATTGTCATTGATTGGAATGCCAAAGATCAACCCTACGCAGTGGATTTTATCGTTCTCGCTAATGATGGTACTACGCTTGAAAAACAATCAGTATTACGCTATATGGGTGCCCCTATTGCTCCTGTAACTCTAACTATTCAGGATATGCATAAGATAAAGGCGCACGATGCATTAATACTACAAATCACAGTTTTTGATGATCAAAATAAGCCTTATATAAAAAACTATAAAATAAAAGTCACACCACCAACAGCGAAGGATATAAATACCGTACTTAATGTGAATTATACTTCATCCTTTCTCTATACTAATACTGGTGCTAAAGCATCTTCTTGCCAAGATGCGATAAGTACAAGCACTACTCACTTAATTATCAATCCGATTATTGAATTTAAAAACAGAGTAGATCAGCTACGTTATCCTATTAAAGTAAAAGCCGGAATTTATGATGTAACTATGGATCCAACACCATTATCTAGTGGAAATATAAATTCTGATTTTACCTATCCAGGTAATCCTGAATTTAATCAGACTTCATCATCTAAAATTAAATTTGAAGAAACATCATCTAATTATGCAATTGATAAAGAATGTAGAATTTCAGATAGCGGAACTGCAAATTTAAAAATGACTTTTGAAATCGAAGGGACCTACGACTCGATATCAGTACCATTTATATGGGGAGGCAATTCAAATGCTCATTCAAAATGATAAAATAATAGAATAATAAAATTATAAAATAGTAAATCATTATTAATCTAAAGGCTGAATTGAGTAAAAACGAAATTCAGACTTTTATTATATTTTTTTGATAAGGTATATTTACCTTTTAAATCAAAAAGATAAAAAAACAATCTTCATCACTAACCCAAATCGACTATTCTATTCAACAATGACAGACTCACTAACCTCATTGAACATGTGATCTTGCTTAATAAAGTAACACCAAGATATTAGTCAATTTTACTTGGCAATCGATATTAAGTTTCACTTTCATTATAAAGGCACATAAAAAATCCTGAATAAAGGTTTCCCTCTATTCAGGACAAGAATTAAAGCAACAAACAAACTTAAGATTTATTTATTTTTTCGTGCATTTCTTGCACTGAAATAACATCAGAAGTTGGAGAAGCGCTTAGTGATAATGTTGTCGCAAATCCACCATTAATCGTTGTGTCATAGTGAACTTTATATTGTAATGCACTGCGACGAATCAGCTTAGAATCCTCAATCGCTTGGCGTCCTGCTGTTGTATTGACAATATAGTCATATTCACCATTTTTAATTCTATCTTGAATATGAGGTCGTCCTTCATGCACCTTATTGACAAGGCGAGGATTGATACCCGCTTCACCTAAAACGATTGCTGTACCATGAGTCGCATCAAGCTCAAAACCATGTTTTAATAATTTGCTCGCTAAATCAACGACTCGCTTTTTATCGCCTTCACGCACAGAAATTAACGCTCTCCCTTTTTTCTTCATTGTCGAGCTGCTTCCTAACATCGCTTTCGCAAAAGCTTCAGCAAACGTTTTTCCCACCCCCATCACTTCCCCTGTTGAGCGCATCTCAGGCCCTAAAATGGGATCAACGCCAGAGAATTTATTGAAAGGTAATACCACTTCTTTTACTGAATAATAAGGTGGGATAACTTCTTTAGTGACGCCTTGTTTTTCAAGACTTTGACCAATCATGACACGCGCAGCCACTTTGGCAAGAGGAACACCCGTTGCTTTTGAGACAAAAGGCACAGTACGAGCCGCACGAGGATTCACCTCGATAAGATAAACATCATGGCCTTTCACTGCAAATTGCGCATTCATTAAGCCTTTTACACCTAATTCAAATGCTAGTTGTTTCACTTGTTCACGCATCACATCTTGAATTTCATGACTTAGCGTATAAGCAGGTAATGAACATGCTGAATCACCAGAGTGCACTCCCGCCTGCTCAATATGCTCCATAATACCGCCGATAACGACTTGCTCACCATCACAAATAGCATCAATATCAACTTCAATCGCATCATCTAAGAAACGATCAAGAAGCACAGGCGCATCATTGGATACACTTACCGCAGTTTGGAAGTAACGACGTAAATCAACTTCATCATAAACAATTTCCATTGCACGCCCACCCAATACATAAGAAGGACGAACAACCAACGGATAACCAATAACGAGCGCTTTTTCAACGGCTTCTTCTAGTGCTGTCACTGTTGCATTTTCAGGCTGTTTTAAACCGAGTTTAACGACGGCTTTTTGGAAACGCTCTCTGTCTTCTGCTTTATCTATCGCATCTGGGCTTGTGCCAATAATAGGCACGCCTTGGGCTTCTAGCTCTCTTGCTAATTTCAGTGGTGTTTGACCACCATATTGCACAATCACACCTTGTGGTTTTTCAATACGTACTATTTCAAGTACATCTTCTAACGTTACAGGCTCAAAGTAGAGTCTATCCGATGTGTCATAATCTGTTGATACGGTTTCAGGATTACAGTTAACCATGATGGTTTCGTAACCATCTTCACGTAATGCTAAAGCAGCATGAACACAGCAGTAATCAAACTCAATACCTTGCCCAATACGGTTTGGTCCACCACCTAAAATCATAACTTTAGGCTTATCTTGATTTGGATTAGCTTCACACTCATCTTCATAAGTGGAATACATATAAGCGGTATCAGTTGCAAATTCAGCGGCACAAGTATCAACACGTTTATAAACAGGGTGTAACTGATATTGTTCACGTAGCTGACGAATCTCTTGTTCTGTCGTATTCGTTAATGCCGCTAATCGTGCATCAGCAAAACCTTTACGTTTTAGATGACGCAGAAAATCTGCCGTTAATCCTTTGATACCCTCATGGCTCACTTGCTCTTCAAGACGAACAATTTCTTCGATTTGAACTAAGAACCAACGGTCAATATTCGTTAAATTAAAGATACCATCAATGGATAAACCCGCTCTAAACGCATCCGCGATATACCAAATTCTATCTGAGCCGGCTTCTTTTAACTCGCGACGAATTTTGGTTAAAGCTTCAGGATCCTCTAAATCGACTTTAGGATCAAAACCTGTCGCACCAACTTCTAACCCACGCAACGCTTTTTGCATTGATTCTTGCAAAGTTCGACCAATCGCCATGACTTCACCCACAGATTTCATTTGTGTCGTTAATCTGTCGTTAGTTCCTGCAAATTTTTCAAAGTTAAAGCGAGGGATCTTCGTCACAACATAGTCAATTGACGGTTCAAAAGAAGCCGGAGTGCGCCCACCAGTGATGTCATTCATTAATTCATCAAGGGTGTAACCTACAGCGAGTTTTGCTGCAATTTTAGCGATAGGGAATCCCGTGGCTTTAGATGCAAGCGCTGATGAGCGAGAAACTCGTGGGTTCATTTCAATAACAATTAAACGCCCTGTTTTAGGGTCAACAGCAAACTGCACATTGGACCCCCCTGTTTCAACACCAATTTCACGTAATACTGCCATCGAGGCATTACGCATAATTTGGTATTCTTTATCAGTGAGTGTTTGTGCTGGTGCAACTGTAATGGAATCACCTGTGTGAATTCCCATTGCATCAAAGTTTTCAATGGAACAGACAATAATGCAGTTATCATTTTTATCACGTACAACTTCCATCTCGTACTCTTTCCAACCAATTAATGATTCATCAATCAATAATTCATTTGTTGGAGATAAATCTAAACCACGAGTACAAATCTCTTCAAATTCTTCGCGGTTATAAGCGATACCACCACCAGTTCCTCCCATTGTAAATGAAGGGCGGATAATACAAGGAAAACCAACATCATCAGCAACTGCAAAAGCTTCATCCATGGTATGTGCAATACCGGAACGCGCGGTATCTAAGCCGATTTTTTTCATTGCTTTATCAAAGCGCTGTCTATCTTCTGCTTTATCTATCGCATCTGCTGTTGCACCAATCATGGTGACACCAAATTCAGCGAGCACACCTTGTCGCTCTAGTTCTAATGCGCAGTTAAGTGCAGTTTGTCCACCCATCGTAGGTAATACGGCATCAGGGCGCTCTTTTTCAATTATTTTTCTAACAACTTCCCACTGAATAGGCTCTATATAAGTGGCATCAGCCATTTCAGGGTCTGTCATGATGGTAGCAGGATTAGAGTTGACTAAAACAACGCGATATCCCTCTTCACGCAGTGCTTTACAAGCCTGAGCCCCTGAATAGTCAAATTCACACGCTTGACCGATAACAATAGGGCCAGCCCCTAAAATCAGGATTGTTTTGATATCTGTTCTTTTCGCCATTTTCTTTTGCTCCTGATTTATTTCGTTGTCACTGATTGCGTATTTTGACGGTATTGTGTGATAAGTTCGATAAAGTGATCAAAAAGCGGTGCAGCATCATGTGGACCAGGGCTTGCTTCTGGATGACCTTGAAAACTAAAAGCAGGCTTATCAGTACGATGAATACCTTGTAGAGAACCATCAAAAAGAGATTTATGTGTTACACGTAGATGAGTAGGAAGCGTATTTTCATCAACAGCAAAACCGTGGTTTTGTGCCGTTATCATCACAGTATTTTTATCTAAATCTTTCACAGGGTGATTACCACCGTGATGTCCAAATTTCATCTTAACCGTTTTAGCGCCACTGGCTAATGCTAATAGTTGATGACCTAAGCAAATACCAAAGAGAGGTATATCAGTCGTTAAAAATGTCTGAATAGCATCAATCGCGTAATTACAAGGCTCTGGATCCCCGGGACCATTAGAAAGAAAAATGCCATCAGGTGAAAGCGCAAGGACCTCTTTAGCTGGCGTTTGTGCAGGTACAACCGTCACACGACAGCCTCTGTCTACTAACATACGTAAAATATTACGCTTAATACCAAAATCATAAGCGACAATATGCAGTGGTAATTCATTTTCCGTTTTAGCAACAGGAAGTTCAGTTTCTCTTGTCCAGCTTCCTTGTGCCCATTGGTAAGGCTGTTTTGTCGATACTACTTTTGCTAAATCCATTCCTTTTAATCCAGGGAATGTTTTCGCATTTTCTAAGGCCGTATGTGATTCAAGTAACGGACCTGCAATAATACAGCCGTTTTGAGCGCCTTTTTCTCGTAGCAAGCGTGTCAATTTACGTGTATCAATATCCGCAATAGCAACAATATTATGGCGTTTCAAATAATCAGATAAATTTTCTTTTGCACGATAATTACTCATAACTAAAGGCAAGTCACGAATGATTAGGCCTTGTGCATGGATAGTGTCTGATTCTTCATCAAAAGGATTAACGCCGGTATTGCCAATATGGGGATAAGTAAGAGTGACGATTTGCTGAGAGTAAGAAGGGTCGGTTAGAATTTCCTGATAGCCTGTCATAGAAGTATTAAAAACGACTTCACCGATAGCGGTGCCATGTGCACCTATCGACTTGCCGTGGAATTCGGTTCCATCTTCGAGAACCAGTATTGCTGTTCTTATCAAAACGCCTCCCAGAGAATAATAAATCACATTTAATGCATATTAATTCAGATTTAAGGCTTTAAATCAATGCCAAAAAGATAATTTAGGGCAAATTTTTGGCAAATTGGGCGCATTCTAAAGATCGATACGTCAGATGTCTAGAAAAAAG
This sequence comes from Proteus myxofaciens ATCC 19692, assembly GCF_001654855.1. GTDB lineage: Bacteria > Pseudomonadota > Gammaproteobacteria > Enterobacterales > Enterobacteriaceae > Proteus > Proteus myxofaciens. The sequence goes on along the minus strand of NZ_LXEN01000105.1, from coordinate 10,309 downwards.
ACACTTTTATTTAAAAAAATATCAACTATTCTTAATTAGCCACACCAAATGAGCATTAATATAATCTATCTTAGATAGTTAACCGTTTGCTTCGTGAAATAAATTATTTATAGATAAAAAAGAAGGGAAAAAGAGGGAAAAAGTGATTTTTTCTAAAAAATGGGAGTTTAAAATGAAGATAACTATAAAAAATACCAACTTAAATAAAAAACAAATTAAAAGTAAAAATAAAACCCAATGTTTTATAAATTACAATGGGTTTTCAATGGGTTAATTTATTTAAATTTTATAAATCTTCAAGAGAGAGTACATCTTTCATATTATAAAGGCCTGTATTTTGTCTTGAAATCCAAACTGCCGCCTTAACTGCACCATTTGCAAATGTCATACGGCTAGAAGCCTTATGGCTTATCTCAACACGTTCACCAATATCTGCAAAAATCGCGGTGTGTTCACCAACAATATCACCTGCTCTAATTGTTGCAAAACCAATACTTTTAGGATCACGCTCACCAGTATGACCAACACGCTCATAAACTGCGCAGTCTTTTAAATCACGACCTAAGGTATGTGCAATTGTTTCACCCATAGCAAGTGCAGTGCCTGAAGGAGCATCCACTTTATGGCGATGGTGTGCTTCAACAATTTCGATATCAGTATAAGATCCCATTACTTTAGCGGCTTTTTCTAGCAATTTAAGCACTAAATTAACACCCACACTAAAATTAGCCGCAAAGACAATAGAAATACGTTGAGAGGCAGTTTTAATCGCTTTTTTACCTTCGTCATCAAATCCTGTTGTACCAATAATCATGCCTTTATGGTGCTCTGCACAAAAATCAAGATGCAAAAGTGTCCCCTCAGGGCGAGTAAAATCGATAAGCACATCAAAATGCGCAACTTGGGCAAGTAGATTATCCGTTACTGTGACACCAATATGACCAATACCCGCTAATTCACCAGCATCTGATCCGATTAATGAGGAGTTAGTACGTTCAAATGCGGCACCTAAAACTACACCTTCTTGTTGAGAGATGGCTTGAATAAGTTGACGTCCCATGCGTCCACCAGCACCCACAACGGCAAGACGAAGCGCTTTTGTAGTCATGACTGAATTCTCCTTAATAATATGTTTAATTTATTTTTATTATTAACAGAGTAGCGATGTCATTGGTCTGATGCCAGCCTTTCTCTTACAAAATAAGAAAAACACACGAAATGAGGTTGATTATCAGAAAAATAAATAATCGTCGAAGAAATGTAATAATTGCGCATAGTCATCACCTATGCAAAGAAGATAAAAAACAAAAAAGCAGAGAGTTAGCTCTGCTTTTAAAATCATTGATGAGGCTTAGTTACGATTATTCAATGACACGATAGTCAAGACGTAGCTCTTTAGGAACTTCAAAAACGATATTTTCTTCTCGTCCTGATAGCTCTATCACTTCATCTGCGCCAAATTTCTTTAAACGTTCTAAGACTTGTTGCACTAAAATATCAGGTGCAGAAGCACCCGCCGTCACACCCACTATATTCGCATTAGCAACCCATGATTCATCAATGTCTTCATAGCTATCTATCAAATAAGAAGGTTTACCTGCTCGTTGAGCCAGTTCTGCTAATCGATTTGAGTTTGATGAGTTTTTTGACCCCACAACAAAGACAACATCAGCGCGTTCTGCCAACTCTCTTGCAGCTTCTTGACGATTAGTCGTTGCATAGCAAATATCGTCTTTACGAGGTCCTACAATTTTAGGAAAGCGCGAATTTAATGCATCAATAACCTCAGAAGTATCATCAACAGACAGTGTTGTTTGAGTCATGAAACAAAGATTATTTTCATCTTTGACCTCTAGTTTCCAAACATCATCTGGCGATTCGACTAAATACATTCCACCTTCAGCATTATTGTACTGTCCCATAGTGCCTTCAACTTCAGGATGACCAGCATGACCGATTAAAATGGCTTCTTTGCCTTTGCGACTTGCTCTTGCGACTTCCATATGCACTTTTGTCACTAAAGGACATGTTGCATCATAAAGCATAGTTAAATGACGAGCGCGCGCTTCTTGACGAATTGCTTGAGAAACACCATGAGCTGAGAAAATTAAGATGGCATTATCAGGAACTTCTGCGATCTCTTCAATGAATATAGCGCCACGTTCACGTAAATCATTGACCACATAGCGGTTATGAACGACCTCATGGCGAACATAAATAGGTGCACCATAAATTTCTAATGCACGATCAACAATGCTGATAGCCCTGTCAACTCCCGCACAAAAACCTCGTGGGTTAGCCAGCAGTATTTGCATTAGTTGTTTCCTCCTGTGGTTCAATACTCACAACTTCAATATCAAAAGTGACATCTTGCAAAGCTAAAGGATGATTGAAATCAACAGTTACTGAATCTTCTGTCACTTTTTGCACGATACCCGGCATTTCATTGCCACTCATCGCTGTAAATAACATGATAGTCCCTATTTCAGGGATACCTGATTGTGCAAAATCAGAAGGCATAAAGTATTGAATAAGATCAGGATTGTATTTACCAAAAATATGTTCTCCTGCAAGTGTAAACGCTTTTTTATCACCTTCTTTTAATCCCAGCAATTCTGCTTCTAATGCAGGAGATAAGCTTTCATCACCAAGGCGAAAAAGGGCAGGCTTACCATGTGATTGCGTAGATTCAGCAACCGAACCATCAGCCAACTTTAAGGTAAAATTCAACAATACTGCGCTATTATTCTGCACCTGCATAACCATACTAATACCTTCTATTAAGCGTAACCCCCGCCAAAAGGCAGGGGCTATTTTAGTTTAACTAATCGTTTGATTACTTTTGATTTTTTGAGTTCTGTAGTTGGGCCTTTTTATCAGGAAAAAAACTTTCAATGATAATTAATCCGGCACCAATACAAATTCCCATATCAGCGATATTGAATGTAGGCCAATGCCAATCACCTACATAAACATCAATAAAGTCGATAACAAATCCATGAATCAAGCGATCAGAAAGATTACCCAATGCTCCACCAATAATAAGGGCATAAGCAATATTGCTTAATTTGGCGCTTGCTTTGTTTTTATACATCATGACGACAAGAGCAATACAGATTGCTAATGCAATCAGAGCAAAAAACCAACGCTGCCACCCACCTTTATCAGCTAAGAAGCTAAAAGCCGCACCATAATTATGCGCGTAGGTGAAGTTGAGAAAAGGCATCACTTCAACAGATTCATACAAACGAAATGTCTGCATAACATACTGTTTTGTACCTAAATCCAACACAACAACGGCAATGGCAAGCCAAAGCCAGCGTAAACCTGTAGAGCAAAGTGTTTTCTTCATTAATTAGGCAAACTTACGTTCTTCACCGTTACCGGCTACGTTGGTCACACAGCGTCCACATAAATCAGCGTGTTCCGCTACCTTTCCGATATCTGTTGCATAGTGCCAGCAACGTGGGCATTTTTCACCTTCTGCTTTATGAAGACCAATTTTTAGGCCAGCCATATCAGAGGCAATAGCGGTTTCTGGCGCTTCATGAATATCAGCCACTTTGGCTTGAGAGGTCAATAGAACAAAACGTAATTCATTACCTAACGCATTAAGTTTTTCTGCTAATGCTTTATCAGCATAAAGTATTACTGACGCTTCTAAAGAGCCGCGGAGTTGTTTGTCAGCACGTGCTTGTTCTAACACTTTATTGACTTCACTACGAACAGCTAATAATTCAGCCCAATAATCATCGTTCAGCGCTTCTTTTGCATCTAAACCAAACAGTCCTGTGTACCATTCTTCGGTTAAGACGAATTGTGCACGTTCACCTGGCAGTTCATTCCAAATTTCATCAGCGGTGAATGACATGATTGGTGCCATCCAGCGAACAAGCGCTTCACAGATATGATATAGCGCAGTTTGACAGCTACGGCGTGCAACACTGTCGCTTTTCGCTGTGTATTGTCTATCTTTAATGATATCTAAATAGAAAGAGCCCATTTCCACAGAACAGAACTGCATTAATCGCTGAATAACATTATGGAAATCATAATTTTCATAATGTTTTAGAATATCAGCTTGAGCTGCTTGTGCACGTCCCACTGCCCAACGATCTAGAATAACCATATCTTCAGGTTTTACTTGATGTTTTGCCGGATCAAAGCCTGTTAAATTTGCTAAGAAGAAACGCGCTGTATTACGAATACGACGATAAGTATCTGCTGATCGTTTTAAGATTTCATCAGAAACCGCAATTTCACCGGTATAATCGGTAGAAGCAACCCATAAACGTAAGATATCAGCACCAAGTTTATTCATCACATCTTGCGGGCTCACTGTATTACCGATAGATTTAGACATCTTACGGCCTTGACCATCCACAGTGAAGCCGTGTGTTAATACTTCACGGTAAGGTGCTTTGCCTTTAATTGCTGTTGAAATCATCAAAGATGACATAAACCAGCCACGGTGTTGGTCTGAACCTTCTAAATACAAGTCAGCAGAATTACCATGGAATTCAGGACGAGCATCAACTACTGTTGAATGTGTTGATCCTGAGTCAAACCAAACATCTAATGTATCTGGTGTTTTCATGTAATCGTCTGCTTCATCACCTAGCAAGTCACGGATATCTAAATCCCACCATGCTTGAATACCACTGACTTCAACACGTTTAGCAACTTCTTCCATTAATTCTAAAGTACGTGGATGTGGCTCTTGCGTCTCTTTATGAACAAACAGAGACATTGGCGTACCCCAAGTACGTTGGCGAGAAATACACCAATCAGGACGATTTTCAACCATTGATTCAATTCGTGCTTGGCCCCAATCAGGGATCCACTCAACGCCTTTGATTTCTTTTAATGATTGTTCACGTAAACCGTTTTTATCCATACCCACAAACCATTGAGGCGTTGCACGGAAGATAACAGGTGTTTTGTGTCTCCAACAGCATGGGTAGCTATGTTGTATAGATTCATGATGCAATAACGCACCTTTTTCTTTTAAAAGCTCAACGATGATGTCATTCGCTTTAAAGACAAATACACCATCTAATGTTGGATATGTATTCGGTAAATAACAACCATTTGGTCCAACAGGATTGGCTGTTTCTAAACCGTATTTTTGACCAATCACGTAGTCATCAGGACCATGGCCAGGTGCAGTATGAACAGCCCCCGTACCCGCATCTAATGTAACGTGGTCGCCTAAAATAGCAGGTACATCAAAGCCCATAAATGGATGATTAAAGCGCAATAACTCTAAATCAGCACCTTTGCATTCACCGAGTACTTCCCATTGAGTCACACCGATGCGTTTCATTACAGGTACAATCAAATCTGATGCAACAATCACGCACTCATCATTAAAAGAAACCAGTGAATAATCAAATTCTGCATTAAGTGAAATTGCACGGTTAGCAGGTAATGTCCATGGTGTTGTCGTCCAGATAACTAAAGAAATCGGTTTATCTGTTACGACGTTGAATTTAGAGGCAACAACCTCGGGATCAACCGCATTGAAACGAACATCAATAGAAGGCGATGATTTATCATAATATTCAACTTCTGCTTCTGCTAAAGAAGAACCACACGCTGTACACCAATGCACAGGTTTAGCCCCTTTAAGCAGATGACCATTAGCAATAATGCGCGCTAATGCGCGGATTGTATTCGCTTCTGTTTTGAAATCCATAGTGAGGTAAGGTTTATCCCAATCACCAAGAACACCTAAACGAATAAAATCTTTTTTCTGCGCTTCAATTTGCTCATAAGCATACTTGCGACACTCTTCGCGAAATTCTGCTGCCGATATTTTTTCTCCTGGCTTACCGACTATTTGTTCAACTTTTAGTTCGATAGGTAATCCATGACAATCCCATCCTGGAATGTACGGAGAATCAAAACCTGACAGTCCTTTGGACTTAATAATAATATCTTTGAGAATTTTGTTTACTGAGTGACCAATATGAATATTGCCGTTAGCGTATGGAGGGCCATCGTGCAAAATAAATGTTTTTTTACCACTTTTCGCCTGACGAATGGCTTGGTACAGACCTTCTTTGTACCAACGTGATAACATCTGTGGTTCGCGCTTTGCTAAATCCCCGCGCATTGGGAACCCTGTTTCTGGTAAATTTAGGGTATTTTTATAGTCACTCATTCGATTCTCAGTTCCAAGTTTCCGCTAGTTTATGACTCCGACCGCTGCAATAAAAAATCCCTAGCAGTAGCCACATCATCTGCAATTTGCTGTTTTAACGCATCCAATGATGCAAATCGCTGTTCGTTACGTAATTTCTTTCGTAACACAACATCAATACGACGTCCATATAAATCCATATTAACGTCGATTAAATGAACCTCTAGTTGTACGCCTTTCCCTTGCACAGTAGGGCGACTTCCAATATTAGCAACACCTGCTAAAGGTGTTGTTTCTCCCGCTAAATAAACATCAACGGCATAAACGCCTTTCACAGGAGCAACTAAGCGTTTCATTGGAATATTCGCTGTAGGAAAACCAATCGTTCTACCTAATTCTTTACCATGAGCAACGCGTCCACTAATTGTATATGGGTGCCCAAGTAAAGATTCAGCAAGCGCTAAATCATCATTAAGTAGTGCTTCTCTTACAGAGGTGCTACTAATACGCAATCCTTTATCACAATAACTTTCTGTATTAGCCACTTCAAATCCGTATCTCTCACCCGCTTGTTGCAAAAAATGAAAGTCACCTTTTCTATTCTTGCCAAAACGAAAATCATCACCAATCGCCAGAAATTTTACACCTAGCTTTTTAACAAGAAGTGATGAAACAAACTCTTCCGGGGTTTGTGAGGCAAATTGTTTGTCAAATTTGACACATAGAAGATAATCAATACCACATTCTGCTAAATATTTAATCTTATCTTGCAAACGAGTAAGACGAGCTGGCGCCTTCTCTGGCAAAAAAAACTCAAGTGGTTGAGGTTCAAACGTCATTACAACTGTTGGCAAACCACGTTGTAATGCTTCTTGCTTCAAGTGTTTTAATAATGCCTGATGACCACGATGGACACCATCAAAATTCCCAATTGTCAGGACACAACCATGGTGGTGTGGCTGGATATTCTGTATACCGCGAATTAGCTCCATAACTGGCTCAATACCGTGGAAATTATTAGATTATACCTTGTCAAAGGCTTGAGAGTAACCCAATATATCAATGTTTCTTGATGAGTTACATCTCGATAAGTCGATTCAATGATATTCTTAGTTTTAAATACTCACATCAAATAAAAAATACGTTCATATTTTACTTAATGGTCATAAATTCACATAAAATCAACTATTATTCTTGCTAGAATCCACTATTTCTCATTTATATGCACGTTTTTGATGATTTTTTCATTCAAAAGACTGTATTCTACCTGCCTTAACTGATAAAATCCTGCGCCATCACAACGAAACAAGTGTCGCGTACAACGACGCTAATTTTGTATAAATCCATTGACAAACTTAGGTTGAAAAGGCATATTCCTTCACCTTTGTATTGTCCTCGCTAGAATATATTTGGGAGTTGGAACTTGGCTAATATCAAATCAGCTAAGAAACGTGCGGTTCAGTCTGAAAAGCGTCGTCAGCACAACGCAAGCCGTCGTTCTATGATGCGTACTTACATTAAAAAAGTATACGCAGCAGTTGCTTCAGGTGATAAAGAAGCAGCACAAAAAGCATTTAATGACATGCAACCAATTGTTGACCGTCAGGCAACTAAAGGCTTAATTCATAAGAATAAAGCTGCGCGTCATAAAGCTAATCTGCAAGCACAAATCAAAGCAATGTAATATTGTTTCTTGTGTTAAAAAAACCGGCTCAGGCCGGTTTTTTATTATCGTTAGCACAACATTACTGTTATTCCACTAAGCTAATCGTGCTATTTTTTTGGCCGCTAAACAGTGATGAAAAATCTGTATTACATACTCTTTGCACCGCAGGATGTTGTATCATACGCTCTGCAAAAATAACGTAGTATTCTTCTTTTACTGCATCTAACTTACCAATTTCCTCAATATTACCTTGAGCAAAAGTTTCATTAGTATAAAGTGAAGGGGCAACAAAAATAGCATTATGGTTAAGACCAAACGCTTTCATTAATGCCGCATCATCAAATTCACCTAAAATTTCGACTTGTAGGTTTTTATTCCGTATCCACGTTAATAAATGTCGGCCTAACATTGAGCGACGACCTGGAATAAGTAATTTTCTATCTTCTAAACATTCAGGAAAAGGTCTTTCAGGAAGAGGATGACGACAAAAAAAACTGACACTGCATTCGCCTAATTTGACTGAAAAAAGCCCTTCTTGCTGAGATGAATCAACAGGGCAATCAGATAAAATCATATCGAGTTTATGTTGACTTAATTGCTCTAGTAATAATTCATGGGTTGATTCAAAGCAACGTAAATGAATTTGCTCGTGATCGATAACGGTTGTTTCTAATATACGGCTAACAAGTTGTTTTGATAGAGCATCAGCCACCCCTACATCAAATAATAAATTTGACTCTCGACTATAGTTGACAATATCAAGCATTTCTTGGCTGAGCATAAACATTTTATCTGCATAACGAAAAATGAGTTGCCCTAATTCAGAAGGAACAAGCCCTCTTCCTTGTCGTTTAAATAATTTACCACCAAGTCTTTCTTCTAATGCTTTTATTTGGCCTGTTATTGTTTGAGGCGTTAAATATAACGCGTCAGCAGCGCCTACAACAGAACCTTCTTTACACACATGCCAAAAATAATAAAGGTGATTAAAATTGAGATGTGACACCCGCATAGTTATATTCCTTTCAACTTCTGTGTTATCTCTCTACACAGACTATTTAACAACACCTAATTACGATTGGCTTTCCTTGCTTCCAATCACCATAAAAAGACCTACGGACAATGCAGAAATTTGTACCGTAGGTTCATGTATACTACTCGGAATTAATTGTGTTTAGAAACGCGTTTTTTTACTCATTTAATCTATTTTAGCTTCTGTTTTGATTTCGGTAAAACAGAATGAAGTAAGAAGTATCCCAGAATAGCTGCAATTGTCGATCCAACTAAGATACCCAACTTAGAGTAGGTATTATAAGCTTCACTTGCATTTTCAAAAGCAAGTCCTGCGATAAAGATAGACATAGTAAAACCGATACCACAAAGCACAGAGACTGCAAATATTTGCTTAAGATTAATCGCATCTGGTAATTTTGCAATACCTAGTTTTACCGAAACCCAACTAAAAAGAAATATACCGACAGGCTTACCAAGAAAGAGTCCTAATGCGATACCTACAGGTAATGCGGATAATATTCCATCAAATGTGACTCCGGTTAGAGAGACTCCGGCATTACTAAATGCAAACAGCGGCAGAATCAGATAAGCCACCCAAGGGTGTAATACATGCTCAAGTTCAGCAGAAGGAGAATTACCTGCTTTATCTCTAAGAGGGATCAAAAATCCGACAATGACGCCTGCAATCGTAGCGTGAATACCTGATTTTAAAATACAAACCCACAAAATAAAGCCAAGCACCAAATAAATCGCAGTATTACTCACTTTTCGCCAATTTAAGATGAATAATGCCATTGTCGTTATTACCCCAATAGCTAATGGCATTAGAGCAATACTTTTAGAATAAAATAATGCGATTATGACGATAACACCTAAGTCATCAATAATTGCCAACGCTAAGAGAAAGACTTTTAACTCAACAGGAACGCGTTTCCCTAATAGCGCCATCACTCCCAATGCAAAAGCAATATCTGTTGCAGCAGGAATAGCCCAGCCTTGGCTTGCTACCTCATCACCACGATTAAAAAATAGATAAAACAATGCGGGTGCTAGCATTCCACCAACGGCGGCAATAGCAGGAAAAATAGCGCGATCACGCTGGGCAAGAGAACCTTCTTTTAATTCACGCTTAACTTCTAATCCAACAATAAGGAAAAATATAGCCATTAAAGCATCGTTAACCCAAAGTAGTAGGGGTTTATCAAGCTCAAGCGCACCAAATTTGAAAATAATCGGAATAGAAAGAAAATCGTTATATAACCCGTTTAGCGATGAATTTGCCATCACTAATGCGATAATTGCAGCAATAATCAGAAGAATACCGCCAGATGCCTCTAATTTTAAAAATTGTTTAATAATTGCCGTCATGATATCGACCTCTGAATCTTTATTTTTGTTAATAATATGCTAATTATAAATTCGTAAAAAGCAGATTATTTAGCACTAAAAGATCGCTTTAACCGAGCCATCCCTCAAATATAAAG
>NZ_LXEN01000104.1 GCF_001654855.1 Proteus myxofaciens ATCC 19692 | reverse complement strand
AAGCTTAATGTTTTGGAATAATTTAAAATTTTAATAAAAAGAATATATTACGTATTTCACTATTTGACCATTATTGTTATTGTTTTAAGAATGAAAAATCACCTCGTTAAACTTAAACATATTTCTTTTGTAATGATTTTGTTTGTATATCGATTTATTAAAAGCGCATTTTAATCGTAGCAGCTATTAGTATGTTTAGTTATCTTAATCAGTATTGCCGAGATAAATCTGGGATAAAAATAAAAGCCTGATGATACTGCTATCATCAGGCTTTTTAAGCATAAAAAAATGAAAACTTATTTAGTTAAATCATCAAAGAATTTTTTTACACCATCTAAGAAGCTTTTAGAGCGTGGTGTATTTTTTTCACCACTTTGGCCACCAAATGATTCACCGAGTTGTTGCATTAACTCTTTTTGCTTTTCATTCAGTTTAACCGGGGTCTCAACGACAACTCGGCACATTAAGTCACCGATACCGCTAGTACGAACTGATTTGACCCCTTTGCCTTTCATGCGGAACATTTTTCCAGTTTGAGTTTCTGCTGGAATTTTTAGTTTTACACGACCATCAAGTGTTGGTACTTCAATTTCGCCACCTAATGCCGCTACTGCAAAGTTAATCGGCACTTCACAATAGAGATCATTACCATCACGTTCAAAAATATGATGTTGACGTACATGAACCTGTACGTATAAATCACCTGCTGGTGCGCCATTTTCGCCAGCTTCGCCTTCACCACTTAAACGAATGCGATCCCCTGTGTCCACACCTGCTGGAATTTTAACAGAGAGCGTTTTATAGCGTTCAACGCGGCCATCACCATGACATTTAGAGCAAGGCTCTTTTATCACTTTACCGCGCCCATGACACGTTGGGCAAGGCTGTTGCACAGTGAAGAAACCTTGACGTAAATGAACCTGACCTGCACCATGACATGTCGAACATGTTTCTGCGGATGTGCCTTCTTTAGCCCCGCTACCATGACATTTATCACAAGTTTCTAACGTTGGTATCCGTATTTCTTTAGAAACACCACGGACAGCTTCTTCAAGCGTTAAGTCCATGTTGTATTGTAAATCTGAGCCTCGAGCTGCGCGTTGTTGACGACGACCGCCACCAAAAATATCGCCAAAGACATCACCGAAAATGTCACCAAAGTCAGCGCCGCCAAAGCCACCGCCGCCACCTTGACCGCCAAAACCACCTTGTTCAAATGCAGCATGACCATATTGATCATAAGCAGCACGTTTTTGTGAGTCACTAAGAACTTCGTAAGCTTCTTTGACTTCTTTAAATTTGATTTCGGAGTCTTTGTCACCCTGATTACGGTCTGGGTGATATTTCATTGCTAAACGCTTATACGCACGTTTAATTTCTTTTTCGTCGGCTGTCTTGCTAATGCCGAGTACTTCATAAAAATCTCTTTTCGCCATTCTGATTACCCTTGACATAAACACACGGGCGTTGAGTTTCCTCGACGCCCGTGTTCGGTATCAGTAACTAATCACTTATGAGTTACCGTGGCCCGTAAGGGCATTATTTTTTATCTTTGCCATCGACTTCTTCGAATTCTGCATCGACAACATCATCATCTTTCTTCGCACTAGCATCTGCGCCAGCAGCATTACCTGCACCTGCTTGAGCTTGTTGTTGTGCGATTTCTAGCAGTTTTTCAGAAGCGTCAACTAATTCTTTAATTTTCGCTTCGATAGCGTCTTTATCTTCACCTTTAGTGGCGATTTCTAATTCGCTAATTGCTTTTTCGATAGCTTCTTTATCGTTAGCCGCTAATTTATCACCCGCTTCTTCTATTTGTTTACGAGTACCGTGAACTAACTGATCAGCTTGGTTGCGAGTTTGCACTAACGCTTCAAATTTACGGTCAGATTCAGCGTTCGCTTCTGCGTCGCGAACCATTTTTTCGATTTCGTCCTCATTTAAACCTGAAGACGCTTTAATAGTGATTTTTTGCTCACGACCACTATTTTTATCTTTAGCTGAAACATGCAAGATACCATCAGCATCGATATCAAATGTCACTTCAATTTGTGGCATACCGCGTGGTGCAGCTTGAATACCATCTAAGTTGAATTGACCTAATGATTTATTATCACTAGCACGTTTACGTTCACCTTGTAATACGTGGATAGTTACTGCAGCTTGGTTATCTTCCGCTGTTGAGAACACTTGGCTATGTTTAGTTGGGATTGTTGTATTTTTCGCAATCAGTGAGGTCATTACCCCCCCCATTGTTTCAATACCTAAAGACAGAGGCGTTACATCAAGTAACAGAACGTCTTTAACATCACCCGCTAAAACACCACCTTGAACAGCAGCACCCATAGCAACAGCTTCATCTGGGTTTACGTCTTTACGTGGATCTTTTCCGAAGAAGTCTGTAACCGTTTTCTGTACAAGTGGCATACGAGTTTGACCACCAACCAGAATAACATCGTTAATTTCGCCAACTTTCAGGCCAGCATCTTCTAATGCAACTTTTACAGGATCCATTGAACGTTTAACTAAATCTTCAACTAAAGATTCTAATTTTGCACGTGTTACTTTGATGTTTAAGTGTTTAGGTCCTGTTGCATCTGCCGTTACATATGGCAGGTTAACATCTGTTTGTTGTGCTGAAGACAATTCAATTTTCGCTTTTTCAGCAGCTTCTTTCAGACGTTGCATTGCTAATGGGTCATTACGTAAATCGATGCCTTGCTCTTTTTTGAACTCATCAACTAAATAGTTGATTAAGCGGCTATCGAAGTCTTCACCACCTAAGTGAGTATCACCATTAGTCGACAGAACTTCATAAGTTTTTTCGCCATCAACTTCATCAATTTCGATGATAGAGATATCGAATGTACCACCACCTAAGTCATAAACAGCGATAGTGCGGTTACCCACTTCACGGTCAAGACCATATGCTAATGCAGCAGCAGTTGGTTCGTTAATAATACGTTTAACTTCTAAACCTGCGATACGACCAGCATCTTTAGTTGCTTGACGTTGCGCATCGTTAAAGTAAGCAGGAACTGTGATAACTGCTTCTGTAACTGGTTCACCTAAATAGTCTTCTGCTGTTTTTTTCATTTTTTTCAGAACTTCAGCAGAAACTTGTGGTGGTGCCATTTTTTCGTTACGCGCTTCAACCCATGCATCACCATTATCAGCTTTGATAATTTTATAAGGCATGATTGAGACATCACGTTGAACTTCAGCATCTTCAAAACGACGACCGATTAAACGTTTGATTGCAAATAATGTATTTTGTGGATTAGTCACAGCCTGACGTTTTGCAGGTTGACCAACTAAAATTTCACCATCTTGTGTATAAGCAACAATTGAAGGAGTTGTACGATCACCTTCAGCATTTTCAATTACGCGGGCATTTTTGCCATCCATAACAGAAACACAAGAGTTAGTTGTACCAAGGTCGATACCAATAATTTTACCCATTTAAACGCCTCCAAAGAGAATTCTTTATCAATTTGACTACCAATCTATATGAGGATGAATATTTCTTTTTCAAGTCATAAAAAATGTGACTTAACAACATCATCTCAAAGCGGATTTAAATCAACGCAACTCAATAGTGGTAATTGCAGTTGAAAAAGTAGATGGGGTCATAAATACATTCATCAAGGGGAAAAATGAAAAAAAAAGAAAAAAATGGGAAAAAAAATAGGGATAAAACGATTCAAAATAAAATATTCATTAGATATCAATAAATTATAAAAATCATTATAAGAATAAATATGAATTCAAAAAATGATTATTCATTAACTCAAGAAAATAAACATAACTCTTTGATAATATGAATATAATTAATTAAAAAAAGTAAAAGAGCGAACGTTATTGGTAAAAAATACGCAAAAAGCGTTTGAGGCTAATTAGCGTTATCACCACAAAATAACCTCAAAGCCAAACGGTTTAAAGAAGGCGACGCGCTGATTTAGGTCTAAAGGCCACAACAATATCTTCATTAGTTTCAACATAAGGTCCATCAAGCAATTGAATACAGTAAGGTACGCTTGCAAAAATACCGCTGACAATCACATTGCCTTCTTTATCTTTTAATCCTTCTAAGGTTTCTGCAATCGCTTTAGGTTGGCCTGGTAGATTTAAAATCAACGCTTGATTACGAATAACGCCAACTTGTCTTGATAAAATTGCAGTAGGCACAAATTTTAGGCTAATTTGACGCATTTGCTCGCCAAAACCTGGCATTTCCCTATCTGCGATAGCAAGTGTTGCATCAGGCGTAACATCACGACGTGCAGGACCTGTGCCACCGGTGGTTAAGACGAGATGACAACCGGCTTCATCAACAAGCTCACATAATGTTTGCTCTATCATAAGTTGCTCATCAGGGATCAAACGAGATTCAATATGAAAAGGCGTAGTCAGCGCACTTGTTAGCCAAGCTTCGAGTGCTGGTAATCCCTTATCTTCGTAAACACCGTTAGATGCACGATCAGAAACAGAAACCAGCCCTATACGTAATTCATTCATATCAACCCCAAATTAATCAATAACCGCCAACTGGCGCGCTGATATTAACACGAGAATGAGTAAGATTTAAAAATAATCTCATCGATTCTTGTAGAGTCAACGTCTATTTTGCTATGAAAATAATAAGAGAAATATTTTTCTTTTTTATCGCTATAAATAAATAACGGAGATTAATATCTCCGTTATTTTGCAAAATCAAGCTAGATTATTCATCTTTATATTTAGAGATATAGGATTTAGCTAACCGCTTTGCTTCAATTAACTGAGCTGTATTTAATGCACGTGTAGTACGTTTAAACATAGCTTCATCACCTTCACCATTTTCAATAGCAACCGCAAACCAAGCATAAGCTTCTTTTAAATCTCGTTTTACGCCTTTGCCATAATAATAATTAATAGCTAAGTTATTTTGAGCTAAACCATTACCTTGAAGAGCGGCTTTCTTATACCATTGCATTGCTTTATGCGCATCTTTATCAACACCATCACCTTCGTCATACATCACACCAAGGTTATTTTGCGCATCACGGTTACCTTGATTAGCGGCTTTTGCATACCAATATGCAGCTTTGCCTGCATTACGTTCAACGCCTTCACCATCATCATAAGAAACGGCAAGATTATATTGAGAATCAGAATGGCCTTGCTCTGCTGATTTCATATACCAATAAACCGCTTTTTCATGATCTTGGGCGACACCAATACCCTCATCATACGAGATAGCTAAATTATATTGTGCATCGCTATCGCCTTGCTCACCAGCTTTAGTATACCAATATACTGCTTTTTCATGATCTTGTGCCACGCCATCACCGTCATCATAAGAAACGGCAAGATTATATTGTGCAAGCATGACACCCTGTACAGCCGCTTTATTGTACCAATAAACCGCTTTTTCAGCGTCACGGTCAATACCGTTACTCATATCATAAAGCAGTGCTAAGTTTAACTGAGCATCAGCGTGGCCTTGTTCTGCGGCTTTGGTATACCACTCTAAGGCTTTTTGTGTATTTTGTTCAACACCTTCGCCATTTTCATATTTTAAGCCAAGTTGATATTGAGATGCGGCATCACCGCTTGTCGCACTTTTTTCAATTGCAGGTAGAGAGAAGGCTGTTTTATCTTCGGCTATTGCGACACCACCCAAAAAGAAAGCTGCCAGAATAGTTGCCAGAATCATTTTTTTCATAATTCACCAATAATAAAGGTTATTCTAATAATTAATTTATATGATTATTACTGGTTAAATAATTAATTCAAATAAATTTAATCTTAAATGTTATTTAAAAAGTATTTTTATTATGAACAAAATAAAATACCTATCTTTAAAAGATAGGTATTTAGATTATTATAAGAATTTAACTACGAATTATAATAAATAAGCAATGTTTTCTTCTTGCTTTACCCATTGAAAGGGTACATACAAAACCTAGCTAGATAAACATTAAACCTAGTGCATTTGATAAAACGAAAGTAGTGAGCTCAAGCCACATACAGCCTAAACTCACTTTACAACGTTTAACCTAAATAACCTGTGATAACTGGCAACAAACTCCAATCGGGTGCAGCGGGTAAATCTGTTCCTTTCATTGAAGAGAGTTGAGTTTCATTAAATTTCGCCATAGCATCAATAATCGATGCATACGCTTCACTAGTTAGCCTCTCATCTCTTAGCTCAATCTGATAAGAAACATTATTTTCATTTGCGCTATATTTATCTTTTATCCTGACTGTAAAATCCGCGTCCTCTTCTTGAGAACGAAGGATTTCATCATCACCATCACGAGAATGCGACATAACTTCACCGCCATTTAAGCCCAAAATAAACAAAGTATTATCACCTTGAGTATCATTGACAATAACTTCACCGCGATGCTTAGTAATTAGATAGATATCATCGCCTTCCCCACCTTCTAAATAATCATTGCCATGTTCAGAAACTAGAACATCATTACCATGCCCACCATAAAGTTTATCATTACCTTCATTCGCAAATAAAAGATGATGGCCATCCTCGACTATAAGAGTATCATCCCCCTCACCACCGGCAAGAATAGAACATCCTTTGTTTTTGTTTATTAATATATCATTACCTTGTAAAAGGTCGATAATAGGAAGTAAATCAATATTAAGCTTAACTTTACTATTCAGTATTTTAAATAGAGCTGATTGGGAATCAAGTAATGATAAAGGAATATTTAGCATATCCATTGTTTTCTTATTTAAAGTCATCTCCTCTGGAATAGTGAAACTATCATCATGAGATGTAATGTCTAATCTTTCTTTAACATTAGGAATTAATAAATTATTGTTGCTATTTCTTTCAGGTAAAGAGAACATTTTCCCATATTTATCGATAATTTTAATTTTTATATTTGAATTTAATTGTTGATCTTTAATCTTGATATTTAATTTCATATATTCATCAGGATTATAGCGATGAATTATTACACCATTATCAAATTTAAGGTCATAGCCATTAACATCAGGTAAAACAAAACTAGAAATATTATTAGTATTATTATTGAGGCCATTATTTGTAATTTTTACATCAATATATGATTCTTTATTTTTTGCCATAAATGTTTTTAAATGATAGAGATCAGCTCCATTTGTTAGACTAATTAAAGAACCATCACCAATAGATAAATAAGCATTATCTTTATCATTACCGTCAATACTTAGCTTTAAAGATGCCCCTTCAGAAAGACCAGTATATTTTAATGCTGGTAAAATAGTATGTTTAACTACTGAATTAGCAGTTCTAATATTAAATTCTCTCTGTTCTTCATTTAGAGATATAGTATTTACCTTATCATCAAGGTTTGAATAATCTTCCATATAACTAAAGTAGTAAAGAGGATCAGCAGAATCAGATATTTGTACATTTAGATTTAATATAAATCCATCATTAGTAATTACATCATATTTATTTACCAAATCATAACTTGTACTATTTACAAACACATTCTTTAAGCAAAGTGATGTTGAAGGAAGTAAAAGTTTTTCTTCATTTATATTTTTATTTTTGTTTTCTATAAAACCGTTATCTAAAATTAAAATAATATCGGTACCATTACGATGAATCGATTTAATATTTATAAAATTATGTTCAAGTTTAATAAGACTTCGTTCAATAGCATAACTAGATGCTGTACTAGTGTTAATTTCATTTATTGTGATATCTATTTTTTCTTTATTTATTACAGATTCCATTATTCGTGCAATTATATAAATATCTTTTCCTTCGCCACCAAACGCTTCTCCTTGTGAAAGTCTAATGACATCATTGCCTTTTAATCCGTATATAGAATCATTACCAGAAACTCCATCGATATAATTATCACTATCATTTCCTACCAACAAATCACAACCATCACTACTTCCAATAATATTTTCAAAACTATCCAAATAAGCAATCACCATATTATCTTGTAACTCTACATTAGGCATTGAGTCAGTGATTTTAGTTGAATAAAGTTGATCATTATCTTTATAGAGAAAAAGTGTTGAATGGAAATTTTGGCTATTTGTTTGGGTTGGTGAATTTCTAAATTTAACATAATTTTTCGATAAATCGATTTCATATCCCATATGATTATTCGTTGTATTTATAACTCGAAGCGTATCATTCCCTCCTCTACCATAAAAACGACTAGCATAACGCGGAGATTCAGAGGTAAATAGATTAAACATATCCTCTTTATTTCCCCCACTTAATCGCTTTGTTCCATTATAGATATCAAAGGTATTATAGGTTTCGCAAGGCGCTGCAATAATATCATCGCCATTATAAGTACTAAAATGGAGTGCTTCGTTTCCACTCCATTGACGATTATAATATTTTTTATATTCGCTAGCTTTTACTAATCCATTTTCTAGTACGTCTTGTGTATCTAATATATCGAGAACATTAGCTTTTGTTGATTTTACGCCCTTAAGAAAATCTTTATCAATTTCTTGATGAAATATAGGAAAATCTTTTTCAGGAATAATATCTATCGTATAACGCTTTAATTCATTAACATAAAAATCGATATCGAAAATGAGTATTTCATTTGTCGCAATCGCTTCTTTAGGATGGAAATATTTATATCCTGTTTTTTCTGCTCGTAAATGATAAGAAGAAGCAGCTATGTTCTCTGCTTCTTCTTGAAGCATATTAGTTGATATTCGTTGAGTAATAAAGTTACCTACTGGATCTATAATAGGATCTAATGTTTTACCCAATAGGTTTGGTACTACTTTATAGTAATAATATTCTTGGTATATTTGTTTCTCATTAGAATAAAAATAATAGCTAAAATTATTTATGTTTTTTATTTCATCAAAATAATTTGACGCATTTTTATCAATTAACTCTTCTAGCTGTTTTTCTGTTTCTAAAAGAACAATTTCATTTTTTTTATCCGGTATAAAATCTCCTGCAAAAGCTACATGAAATCCATTACTCAATTCTTCCCATGGTGTAAAATGCACTTTTATTTTTGCGTCTTCAATTAATCTTGCCGCATTATAAATCGAGGTTGCTAAAGCAATCACAACACCCGCAACAATACCGATAGGACCCGCAATTGCAGACCCTGCAAGCATCGCTATTGAAATTCCTAGGGTTATCAATCCTGACACGATTGCCATAGAACCATTCACAATATAATCAATGCGGCGTTTTTCATTACTTTCTTCAGGAATACGGCTAAAATTATCATAAGCATTATAAATATCAAAACCAACCGAAAGAATATTTAAAGCAATACCAACACGAGTACTTAACTTTCCTGCATAGTCTAAAGGATTAGCTTTATGTCTTAGCATTCCTTTGGCAATTGATATTTCAATAAATTCAGAAACACCATTATAAGCCATTTCTGACCACATTAGAGCTAAATTAGTTTTTATTTCCTTACGTTGAGCTAATGTCAGATCTTCATTTAATAATGATTGAATCATTTGTAGCGTTGAATTAGTAGACTGCCATAGACCAAAACCGATATTTGCATAACCTATTTTAGAAAAAATTTTCATATAACGAGGAATTTTTAATGAAGTTTTTCTAAAATTTTCCCAATAATTAGAGTTGAGTTCACCTTTATTTAATTCAATTATTTTAGTCAAATTTTCTTGAGCTACAATATAATCGATACGTGAAGAATCGACAGAAAGAATTTTTTTAATATGTTTTGTTTTATTCTCTAAAATATTTTTAAATAAAGAAATTATTTTAATATCCTCTTCACTTCCTGATGCAAATAAAAAGAAATTATTTAATTTTTCTGGATCGAATAATAATTTATCTTTCCAATTAGGGATATTATCAAAATTTATATTTTTAATGGATTTACCTT
>NZ_LXEN01000103.1 GCF_001654855.1 Proteus myxofaciens ATCC 19692 | reverse complement strand
ATACCATATAGAGATTACCTTTAATTTTCTCTTTTTTTATAACACGAAAATGTTTTCCTGGAGAAAGAATAACTTGATCGGTTAATCTATCACTAATACCCGTCATTGTTTTTGCATTATGCTCGCCTTGTATAGAAATAAAAACATTATTAGTCTTATTTTTTATTTTCTGAGAATTTCTATTAGCTATCAATATACTATCATTAGCAAAAATTGTTCCTTGCTCTATGTTTTCAAAATAAGCATTCAAATTCTCCACATTAATAGATTTATAAATGGATCCTTTAATTTCAGGTAATTCAAGGATTATATTAAAAACATTATTTAATTTTTTAGAATCATTACGATTTAGATAGTTTTCAGGACTAGACATTAGATAATCAAATAACTTATTCCCCCCTTCACAGAACCAATCTAAGTCATATCTATATTTATTTATATCTTTCTTTAGACTTAAAGGTAGTTTTTTATATAAATCATTATTATCAAGATATATATCAATTGCTTTTTTGTGATCATAAGGTGAACTAAGTAATGCGATTTCTTCATTAGCTTTATAAATATTTGTAGTAATAATATTATCTAAATTATTACTTTTAATGATTTTAATTGTTGAATCAAAATATTTATTATTGATTTCTTCTAATGAGGATTTATATCTGTTTGGATGGTTTTTACTCTCTAAAATATTTCTATTTTTAAGATAACTATGAGAGGTTTTTCTTTTTTTTGTGAAGTAATCTATTTCTGTACCATCATTCCACCGCTCATTTAACGGAGCAATAAACCCATGATTGATCATTAATTGCTGAAAATCTGAGAATTCTTTTGTATTTCTAATAATAATAGTATTATTTTCGTTAACAATAAAATAATCTTTTAAAGTATTTTTTTCATTATTTAAATTTTTATTTAATATTTCATCCGGTACAAAAAAAGTTGCAGGAAAATTATCATTGATAACTGAATATGGGTTAGCATCATCAGCTCCATGATGGACCATTTCTTTTCCTGGCTCTCTTAATAAAGCGATATTGATTTTATCTTTTACATCTTTAACTTTTGAACTAATTAGACCTAGAGCTTCTCCTTCATAACGTTCATAAAGTGCTTTGTCATTATAATATTCTTGAAAAGTGGGTGATAATTTTTCGTAATCAACACTATTTTTCCATTCTTCCCAAGGCATCATTTTTTTTATCACTGTTTTTTCACCAAGATCATTATAAGAATACATAACAGTAAACAAATCATAATCGGCTATAATTGGTTTTTTAGATATCTGATCACCAAGTACACTTATCGGAACGAGCTTACTATTATCATAATAATTAACGGTATATTCGTTATCGTTAGATTTAGATAAAAAGAAATCATATTCACGATTATCTATTTTGCTAGAAACTCGAATAATATCTGTTAACATGCCAGGAAACTTTAGAATGTTATTGTGTTTTAGTTCATTTACTCTCTCTAGTGAAAGAATTAAAGGTACTGATATTGCGTATCCTTGATTAATCGATTCTTGTATCGCTGAGTTATATTTCGCCACATCATTTCTAGCCGATGATTTAGCCAAAGATTGATCGACAGGAATAAAGCCTGACATAGGCCCCCAATCTGAACTTTTACCTTTAATAAATAAATTTTTACTACTATATTCCTTTGATGCAATTAATGCTGTAGATTTATTATCTATTGCTCTTATACCTATTATTAAATTTTCACTGTTTGCGATTTTTGCTAATGTTTTTTGATCCCCACTAGGCATGCCAACAATAGGTACTAATATATTTCCGATTGGTGTTAACTCCAGATCTCGTGATTTATAAATAGAAAATTTTCTAATCGGATCTTGTTGATTATCTTTAACATGTCTAAAACTATTGTACTCATTACGATGACTAAAACTAAATTCTTTTACATCATGCCCATAGGCTTTTAACGTTTTGATTATTAATTTATTATTTTCATCCGTAGTTTTAGAATCACAACTGATATATATCTTAGTTTTATGTTGTAATTTATTTTCTTTATTTAACACAGAAATGAGATCATTATTTGATGAACTCAGTACAATCCCTTCTGGGAAATAGCCTTTATTATTTAGAGATTCATATAATTCAATTACCTTTCCACCACTACGACTATGTCCATGTAGTAAAATAGAATCTGTGTCTACATTATAATTTTTGATTAGATACTCAAAAGCTTTGCTACCCGCTTTAGCATCCATAGAACTATCAAAAATAAATAAATCATAACCCGCTTTATGATATTCTTGAGAGAAATTAATATAATGGTTATCTAAGTTACTCTCATTACTTAAAAGTAATACTACCTTTCTAGTTATTGATACTTTATCATTACAATAAGAATAATATCCTTTAACATTTGGTGTATTAATATCTAATAAATAATCTAA